>NZ_LGQU01000016.1:0-87374 GCF_003115935.1 Azospirillum sp. TSH20 | reverse complement strand
TCTCGCACAAAGCTATGCTTTGTGCTGACGCGGCAGGCGGACCGTAGGTCCGCTGAGAGCGGGGGAGGTTAGGTGGGGGTCTAACGTCCCATTCCACACGAACTCCCAAGGATCCACCCATGAACCAGGCCGACGTGCTGGAGGTGCTGCGCAGCGGCATCTGGACGACCCTGCTGGTCGCGGCGCCGCCGCTGATCGTGGCGGTGGTGGTGGGCGTGTCGATCTCGCTGGTGCAGGCGTTGACCCAGGTGCAGGAGATGACGCTGACCTTCGTGCCCAAGATCGTCGCGATCCTGGTGGTGACGGTGCTGGCGCTGCCCTTCATGTACGGCACGCTCGCCACCTACGCCGACCGGCTGAGCGACCTGATCGTCGCCATCGACTGATGTTCCGGTTGCGAGCGGTCATCCCCCTTCTCGGGCTGCTCGTAAGTCCGGCCGGCGGTGCGGCGGCGCCGCCGGCCAACCCCTCGCAGATCGGCGTGTGGAGCACCGCGCTCTACGCCCCGCCGCATCCGCCGTCCCAGTCTCCGGCCAAAGCCCTGCCGCCGGAAGCGCAGTGCATCGCCTCCATCCTCGATGCGGAGAAGGCGGCCAGCATTTCCGATCACCTTCTGCTGGCGATGGGCTTTACCGAATCCGGCCGGCGGACGGAGGACCGGCTGTTCACTGCCTGGCCCTGGACCGTCAACACCGAGGGCCGCTCCCACTATTTCCCGACCCGCGACGCCGCCATCGCCTTCGTGCGCGAGACCCAGGCGCGCGGCGTGCAGTCCATCGACGTCGGCTGTCTGCAGGTGAACCTGCGCTGGCACCCCGACGCCTTCCCCGACCTCGCCACCGCCTTCGACCCGGTGGCCAACGCCCGCTATGCCGCGTCCTTCCTGTCGGCCCTGCGGCGCGACCACGGCTCGCTGGAAACCGCCATCGCCCGCTACCACTCCGCCCAGTCCGAGCGTGGCGAGGCCTATCGCCAGCGGGTGACCGGCAATCTGCGCTGGGTCGCCGGGGCGCTCGGCTATCTGGAGACGCTGGCGGCCGGCCCCGGCGGCGCCGCCCCGACCTGGACCGCGGCGGAGCGCGGCCGTCTCAGCTTCCTGTCCGGCCTGTTCGCCGACGGCCCGGCCCGGCCGCTGCTGCCGGCGCAATGACAGGCCAAGGGAGCCGTTTAAATCCCGGTTTTACCGCACCCCCCTATCCTTGCCGAAACACGCCTTCTCCAAAAAACGGTTGGGACCCCCATGACCCTCACGGATCACGTCCGCAGCCGGTTCGGCCTGCTCGGCGACATCGGGCTGGCGAACCGCGACGTGCTGTTCGCGGTCGGCATCCTGCTGGTGCTGGCGGTGCTGTTCCTGCCGGTGCCGTCCTGGTTCCTCGATCTCGGGCTGGCGCTGTCCTTCTCGGTCGCGGTGCTGGTGCTGATGGTGTCCCTGTGGATCCCGCGCCCGCTGGACTTCTCCTCCTTCCCCACCGTGCTGCTGGTGGTGACGATGCTGCGGCTGGCGCTGAACATCGCCTCGACCCGGCTGATCCTCAGCGAGGGGCATCACGGCCACGGCGCCGCCGGCCACGTCATCCAGGGCTTCAGCCAGTTCGTGATGGGCGGCAACTTCGTCATCGGCGTGGTGATCTTCTGCATCCTGGTCGTCATCAACTTCGTCGTCATCACCAAGGGCGCCACCCGCATTGCCGAGGTCGGCGCCCGCTTCACCCTCGACGCCATCCCCGGCAAGCAGATGGCGATCGACGCCGACCTCTCCGCCGGCATGATCGACGAGGTCGAGGCGCGCCGCCGCCGCAAGGAGCTGGAGGACGAAAGCACCTTCTACGGCGCCATGGACGGCGCCTCGAAATTCGTGCGCGGCGACGCGGTGGCCGGTCTGGTCATCACCGTCATCAACGTTCTCGGCGGCATGGCGATCGGCATCGTCCAGAAGGGGATGAGCTTCGACGCCGCCGCTTCCGCCTACACCACCCTGACGGTGGGTGACGGGCTGGCGACGCAGATCCCGGCGCTGGTGGTGTCGCTGGCCGCCGGCCTGCTGGTGACCAAGGGCGGCAACATCGGCTCCGCCGAAAAGGCGGTGATCGACCAGCTCGGCGCCTATCCGAAGGCGCTGCTGGTGGCGGCCGGTCTGCTGGCGGCGCTGGCGCTGACGCCGGGCCTGCCGATGGCGCCCTTCCTTGCCATCGGCGCCGCCTTCGCCGCGCTCGGCTGGTACGCCCCGCGCCGCAAGGCCCGCGCCGCGGCCCTCGCCAAGCTGGAGGAAAGCCGCAAGGCGCCCCCAGCCGCCCCCGAAGAGGCGGTGGAGGACATGCTGAAGGTCGACGAGGTGAAGGTGGAGGTCGGCAACCACCTCGTCCCGCTGATCCTCAACAAGAACGGCCCGCTGACCACCAAGGTGAAGACCCTGCGCAAGCGCTTCGCCACCGAATTCGGATTCGTCCTGCCCTCGGTGCGCATCAAGGATTCCAGCTTCCTGCCGCCCAAGAGCTACGTCATCAGCATCATGGGGGTGGAGGCGGCGAAGGGGGAGGTGCGGCCCAAGCACCTGCTCGCCATCGACCCCACCGGCGGCGCCGTCCCCGACATCGCCGGCGACGCGACGCGCGAGCCGACCTTCGGCCTGCAAGCCAAATGGATCGACCCGGCCCGCCACGAGGAGGCGGTGGCGAAGGGCTACACCGTCGTCGACCCGGAAAGCGTCATCACCACCCACCTGACCGAGGTCATCAAGGACAACCTCTCCACTCTGCTGACCTTCGCCGCCCTGCAAAAGCTGATCGACGGTCTGGGCCGCGAGTATCAGAAACTCATCAACGACATGGTGCCGAGCCAGATCTCGCTGGTCGTCCTTCAGCGCGTGCTGCAGCAGCTACTGTCGGAACGGGTATCGATCCGCAACCTGCCCGCCATCGTCGAGGCGGTGGCGGAGGCGGTCGGCTGGACCCGCCACATCACCCTCATCACCGAACATGTGCGCATGCGGCTGGGCCAGCAGATCCACCAGGGGCTCGCCGGACCGGACGGCTTCGTGTCGGTGATCGCGCTCAGCCCGCGCTGGGAACAGGCCCTGCTCGACCACATCGTGGTGGAGGGTGACGACCGCCGCTTCGTCATGCCGCCCAGCCAGGTGCAGGAGTTCCTGACCGCTGTGCGCCTGAAGATCCAGAAGCACGCCACCTCGCAAATCTGGCCGGCCCTGCTGGTGGGGGCGGAGGTGCGCCCCTTCGTCCGTTCCCTGCTGGAGAGGGTCAGCCCGATGACGCCGGTGCTGAGCCATGCCGAGCTTCACCGCAAGGCGTCGCTCAAGACCGTCGATCAGGTCTAGGCTGATGGTTGACCTCAGCCAGTTCCTGACCCTGGAGATCTACCGCGGCTTCATCGTACTGGCGCGGGTGGCAGCGGCCATCGGCCTGTTGCCGGGCTTCGGCGAGGCGGCGGTGCCGATGCGGGTGCGGGCGGCGCTGGCGATCATCGTCACGCTGGTGCTGCTGCCGGGGGTGGACGGCCTGCCCGAGCGCATGCCGGACCAGCCGGTGGAGATGCTGCGCGCGCTGGCGGGCGAAACGCTGGTCGGCGCCTATCTCGGCCTCGGCGCCCGGCTGTTCATGGCGGCCCTGCAGACCACCGGCGCCCTGACGGCCCAAGTCGTCGGCCTCAGCAACCCCTTCTCCATGGAGGCGGCGGGGTTTGAGGGCGGATCGGTGCTGTCCGGCGTGCTGCTGATCGGCGGGCTGGCCCTGCTGTTCGCGTCAGACGTTCATTACCTGATGATCGGCGCGCTGGCGCGCTCCTACGGCTCCTGGCCGGCGGGGGTGTTCCCCGATTTGGGCATGGTCGCCCAGCGCTTCGCCGAACTGCTGGCGACCACCTTCCGCCTCGGCGTCGGGCTGGCGGCGCCCTTCATCCTCTATGGGCTGGTGGTGAATGTGGCGCTCGGGCTGGTCAACCGGGTGATGCCGGCGATGCCAGTCTATTTCGTCGCCACCCCCGGCGTGCTGATGGTCGGCATGGGCCTGTTCATGGCGACCGCTGGCGCCATGCTGACCGCCTTCGTCGCCGCACTCGGCGGCTGGCTGTCGGGGTCCTGACGCATGGCGGAGCAGGACGACGAACAGAAGACAGAGGAACCGACAGAGAAACGCCTGCGCGAGGCGGCGGAGAAGGGCGACGTCCCCCGCGCCCGCGACGTCGGCCTGCTGTCCGCCATGGTCGCCGCCTGGATGATCGTGCTGATGGCGGTGCCCGGCGTCGCCTCGAACCTGTCGGCCCTGCTTCTGCCGCTGATCGAGAACCCCGACGACATCCGCATCGACGGCAGCGCCATCGACGTCATCCACAGCCTCACTTGGCTGATCGGCGGCGTTGCGGTGGCCCTGCTGCCGGTGTTGGGCATCCTGCTTGGCGGGGTGGTGGTGTCGGCGCTGGGGCAGGGGCCGTTCGTCGTGGCGTCCGACCGCATCCAGCCGAAATGGTCGCACCTGTCGCCCGCATCGGGCTGGAAGCGGATCGCCGGACGCCCGGCGCTGGTCGAATTCGCCAAGAGTCTGGTCAAGCTCGCCATCATCAGCGCTGCTGCCTGGCACGCGCTGGCGCCCTACATCGCATGGACGGAGGATACTGTGGGCATGGACGTCGCCGGATTGCCCGTGCTGCTGCGGGACGTGACCTTGCGGCTGCTGCTGGCGGTCCTGCTGGCGACCGTCCTGATGGCGGCGGTGGACGTGCTGTGGAACCGCCTGGAATGGCGCCGCCGCCTGCGCATGAGCCACCAGGAGATCAAGGACGAATACAAGCAGATCGAAGGCGACCCCAACGCCAAGGCCCGCCTGCGCGACATCCGCCGCTCGCGCTCCAAGAAGCGGATGATGGCGAACGTCCCGCGCGCCACCGTGGTCATCACCAACCCCACCCATTTCGCCGTGGCGCTGGAATACGAACGCGGCCGCACCGCCGCCCCGATCTGCCTCGCCAAGGGCGCCGACCTGATCGCGCTCCGCATCCGCGCCCTGGCCCAGGAGCACGACATCCCCATCGTCGAGAACCCCCCGCTCGCCCGCGCCCTCCACGCCTCGGCCGAGGTCGACGCCACCATCCCCCTCCAGCACTATCAGGCGGTGGCGGAGGTCATCACCTATGTGCTGAAGCTGAAGGGCGGGCTGGCGCGGCGGGGGTGAGAAATGGGCGGAATCGCTTTCTCTCCTACAGGAGAGGACAGGAAGCTTCTGGCTTTACGTCAGCGGAGGCTGCTGGGTTCCTCCAGGAAGCCGGCGTCCTCAAGCGACGGGCTTGTCATTTTGAAGCAGTTGTCGTTGCAGTGCACATAAAGCAGACTTTTGATTCTGTTCATAAAATCAATCGGCCTGAACGGCATCGAAACCAACGCGCATATTCCTGCATCCGCAGCTTTCTCCGCCATTTTCGGCGTCACTGCAGAGCTGGTGATCACGAATGGGATTATGGAGATATGCTTTATCTTCGCTTCTAGAAGTGGGTCTTTTGTCTGGCGAAATCTGACCATATCCAGAAACTGAAGCGCTTTCTCACGGATGGTATCTGCGTTTATGATGACAATATCGATCTCTTTCTCAGAAAGAAGCGAGAGAGCGTCTTCGGTGGAGAATGAGCGATAGATGTCTTTCAGTTTAAGGCCAGTAAGGGTTCTTTCCATTAGATCGCTTGACAATATATTGCAGTCAACAACCAAGGCGGATGCAGATTTAAAATTACATAGCTTGGTGCAAATGTTGCTCTCGATACCCATTATTGCAAGAACCTGGATGTAAAGTTGCCCTGCTTGACTGTGGTAATCGGTTCTTAAGATGTAATTAAAGGATGTCCGGGAGAACTCCTATCTTCCTCAGCCGAACTGGTGAGAAACCACCCATATGCGCCATCTGCGATCTCCTCCCGGTCCTGGAGCGGGGGAGGGGGCCGTCCGCGATGGCACCCTTGCCATCCCGCCGGTCGCGTGCCAGGAACGGTATCGCCAGCCCGTGACGTGAAGGGGACCCCCGATGCCGCCGCTTTCCGCAAAGCCCGCCGCCAAAGCCGCAGCCGCCAAATCGGCTGCCGGGTCGCTCGCCGGCTTCTGTCCCTGGGCGGGGGAGGACGGGGTGCGGGTCTATCTTCGCCCGGTCGGCCTGATGCCCATCGCCGCCTGGGCCAAGGGCGCCGCGGTGCCGCTGGCCGGCGGGCGCTTCGCCTTCTCCACCGCCGAACTGATCGTCCGCGATGGCCTGCACCATGGGGCCTCCCGCATCGACCGCGCCTTCGCGCCGCTGTCGGAGATCATGGCCTGGGGCTGGGAGCGCTCCCGCGCGGTGGCGGAGGCGCTGGACCGCCAGCTCGGCGCCCTGACCCGCGCCCGCGCGCCTTTCGCCGGATTGGCGACCGACCGGCCGCAGATCATGGGCATCGTCAACGTCACGCCGGACAGCTTTTCCGACGGCGGCGACTTCTTCGATCCCGCCGCCGCCATCGCCCATGGCGAGGCGATGCTGGCCGCCGGCGCCGACATCCTGGACATCGGCGGCGAATCCACCCGCCCCGGTGCTGCCGCGGTCGCGCCGGAGGAGGAGGAGCGGCGCGTCCTGCCGGTCATCCGCCATTTCGCCGCGAAGGGAGCGACCGTCTCCGTCGACACCCGCCACGCCATCGTGATGGACTCCGCTGCCGCGGCCGGTGCCCGCATCATCAACGACATCGCCGGGCTGGGCGACCCGCAGGCCCTGCCGGTGGTCGCCCGCACCGCCACTCCGGTGGTGGTGATGCACATGCAGGGCGATCCCGGCACCATGCAGGCCAACCCGACCTACCGTGACGCCGCGCTCGACGTGTTCGACTGGCTGGAGGAGCGGGTCGCCAGCTGTGTCGCGGCCGGTGTGCCGGCGGAGCGCATCGCCGTCGATCCCGGCATCGGCTTCGGCAAGTCGACGGAGCACAATATGGAAATCCTGCGCCACACCTCGCTGTACCATGCGCTGGGCTGCACGGTGCTGATCGGGCTGTCGCGCAAGGGCTTCATCGGCCGCCTGTCGCGCGACGAACCGCCGAAGGAGCGCTTGCCCGGCTCGCTCGCCGCCGGTCTGGAGACGCTGAACCAGGGCGCCCAGATCCTGCGCGTCCACGATGTGGCGGAGACGGCGCAGGCCCGCGCCGTCTGGGAGGGACTGCATCCCCGCCAGGATCCCCCGTAACCCTTTCGCGCAGCCGCCGATGGGATCTTGACCCGGCCCGGCTGCCGGGCGAAGAAACATCCTTCGCTTGCGCTTCCCGCCCCGCACCCCGACATGCGGGGCTGGAGACGGTTTCTGCACGAGGTTTTCATGACGCGACACCTGTTCGGCACCGACGGCATCCGTGGCACCGCCAACATCGACCCGATGACCGCCGAAACGGCCCTGCGCGTGGCGATGGCGACCGCGCTGCAGTTCCGCCGCGGCGACCATCGCCACCGGGTGGTGATCGGCAAGGACACCCGCCTGTCCGGCTATCTGCTGGAACCGGCGCTGACTGCCGGCTTCATCTCGATGGGGATGGACGTGGTGCTGGTCGGGCCGCTGCCGACCCCGGCGGTCGCCATGCTGACCCGCTCGCTCCGTGCCGACATGGGCGTGGTGATCTCCGCCTCGCACAACCCCTATCAGGACAACGGCATCAAGCTGTTCGGTCCCGACGGCTACAAGCTGTCGGACGAGGTCGAGGCGGCGATCGAGCGGCGCATGGCGCTGCCCTTCGGCCCCGATCTCGCCGGCCCCGCCGATCTCGGCCGCGCCAGCCGTCTGGACGACGCCACCGGCCGCTACATCGAATATGTGAAGAACACCTTCCCGCGCGGCCTGCGGCTCGATGGGCTGAAGATCGTCGTGGATTGCGCCAACGGCGCCGCCTACAAGGTCGCGCCCAAGGTGCTGTACGAGCTGGGCGCCGACGTGATCCCGGTCGGCGTCAGCCCCGACGGCACCAACATCAACAAGGGCTGCGGCGCCACCGCCACCCAGGCGCTGCAGGAGCAGGTGGTCGCCCACGGTGCCCATCTCGGCATCGCGCTGGACGGCGACGCCGACCGCCTCATCATGGTCGACGAAGCCGGCCGCCCGATCGACGGCGACCAGCTGATGAGCCTGATCGCCACCTCCTGGGCGCGGTCGCAGACCCTGCGCGGCGGCGGCGTCGTCGCCACCGTCATGTCCAACCTGGGCATGGAGCGCCATCTCGGCGGCCTTGGCCTGCATCTCGCCCGCACCCCCGTCGGCGACCGCTATGTCGTCGAGCTGATGCGCGAGCGCGGCTACAATGTCGGCGGCGAGCAGTCGGGCCATGTCGTGCTGTCCGACTATTCCACCACCGGCGATGGGCTGATCGCGGCGCTGCAGGTGCTGGCGGTGCTGATCCAGGCCGATGGCCGCGCGGCCAGCGAGGTCTGCCGCGTCTTCGATCCGGTGCCGCAGAAGCTGACCAACGTCCGCTTCTCCGCCGGGACCAAGCCGCTGGAGGATGCCGTCGTCCAGCAGGCGATCAAGGATGGCGAGGCCCGTCTGGCGTCCGGCGGCCGCATCCTGATCCGCAAGTCGGGCACCGAACCGGTCATCCGCGTGATGGCGGAGGGCGACGACGAGGCTCTGGTCCACAGCGTGGTCGCCGACATCGCCGACGCCATCCAGGCCAGCGCCGCCCGCAGCCTGGAGGCCGCGCAATGAGCGCCAGCAACACCGTCAATGGCCGCGTCCTGATCGTCGCCGGCTCCGATTCCGGCGGTGGGGCCGGCATCCAGGCCGACATCAAGGCGGTCAGCGCGCTCGGCGCCTATGCCATGACCGCCATCGCCGCGCTGACGGCGCAGAACACCACCGGCGTCTATGGCGTGGTGCCGGTCGATCCCGCCTTCGTCGCCCTGCAGATGAAGCTGGTGCTGGAGGATATCGGCGCCGACGCGGTGAAGATCGGCATGCTCGCCAACGCCCCGGTCATCGAGGCGGTGGCGGCGGAGTATGAGGAGCGCGCCGTCAACGTGCCGCTGGTCCTCGATCCGGTGATGATCGCCAAGAGCGGCCACCATCTGCTCGACCCCGACGCCGTGCTGACTTTGCGCCGGCGCCTGCTGCCGCTGGCCGAGGTGGTGACGCCCAACCTGCCGGAGGCCGAGGCGCTGACCGACCTGCCGATCCGTGATCTGGACGACATGCGCCGCGCCGCCGAACTGATGCTCAGCTTCGGCCCGAAATCGGTTCTGCTGAAGGGCGGCCATCTGGAGGACGACACCCTCTACGACCTGCTTCTGACCGAAGAGGGCGAAACGGTGTTCGAGGGTCGCCGCGTCCACACCCCCCACACCCACGGCACCGGCTGCACCCTGTCCTCGGCCATCGCCGCCGGTCTGGCCCAGGGCCTGAGCACCCGCGACGCGGTGGCCCGTGCCCGCCGCTATGTCGAAACAGCGATCCTGACCGCCCCCGGCCTGGGCCACGGCCACGGCCCGCTCAACCACCTGCACACGGTGCGGGAGTTCTCGTAAAAGGGCAGGAGCATAACTCCCTCTCCCGCCCCGGGAGAGGGCGCACGCTCACGGCACCCGCTTCTTCTCCAGCTTGCGCGCCAGCGTGCGCCGGTGCATGCCGAGCCGTCTAGCGGTCTCGGAGATGTTGAAGTTCGTCTCCACCAGCGTCTCGTGGATGCGCTCCCACTCCAGATTCTTGATCGAGGTGGTGCGGACGGCCGGCGCGATGGAGGTGTCGCCCTCGGTGCGCTCGAAGGCAGCCTCGATGTCGTCGGTGTTGGACGGCTTGGCCAGATAATGGCAGGCGCCCAGCTTGATCGCCTCCACCGCGGTGGCGATGCTGGCGAAGCCGGTCAGCACGACGATGCGGGTTTCCTCGTCCGCCTCGTGCAGCTCCTTCACGCATTCCAGGCCCGACCCGGTGGCGAGCTTCAGGTCGACCACGGCATAGTCGGGATCCAGCGTCTCCAGGATCTCCCGCATCTCCTCCAGCCCGGCGCAGGCATGGACCTCGTAGCCGCGGCGTTCGAAGGACCGGCGCAGCGCGCGGGCGAAGGACGCATCGTCCTCGACGATCAGCAGGGTGCGGTCGCCCCCCTCGAACTCGGGCATCTCCAGTTCAGTCGTCTCCATCGGAGCCTCCCGGCGACAGGGCGGACAGCGGCAGGGTCAGCGTCACGGTGGCGCCGCCGGCGGCCCGGTTCTTGGCCGAAACCGTCCCGCCCAGCTTGCGCAGCACATTCATCACCAGGAACAGGCCAAGCCCGCTGCCCGGCCGCTTCTTGGTGGAGCGGTAGGGTTTGCCCAACTCCTCCAGGATGGCGGGGTCGAATCCGGGGCCGCAATCATTGACCGCCACCACCAGATTGTCGCCCTGCCGCAGCGCCGCGACGCCGATCCAGTCGGGGGAGGCCTCCAGCGCATTGTCCAGCACGTTGAACAGCACCTGTTTCAGGGCGAGGTCGGCGATCATCCGCTCCTGCGGCCCGACGGTGTTGTCATAGTCGAAGCGGCCGGGCGAGCGGCTGGACAGCCAGTCCTCCACCAGACCGTCGAGGAACCCCTTCACCGTGGTGCGCACCGTGCCCTCGCCGCGTGCCTCGCCGGACGACATCAGGATGCCCGACACGATCGCCTTGCAGCGGTCGATCTGGTTCTGCATCTCCGCCATCTCATCCGCCAGATCGGGATCGGATTTCAGCGTCGGCATGCGGCGCCAGTCGTTGAGAATCACCGACAGGGTGGCGAGCGGCGTCCCCAGCTCATGCGCGGCGCCCGACGCCAGCAGCCCCATGCGGACGATATGCGCCTCTTCCATCGAGCGCTGGCGCAGTTCCGCCAGATAGGCGTCGCGGGCGCGCAGATTGCGGTTGATCTGGGTGAGGAAGGGGACCAGCAGGCTCGCCGCCAGCACGAAGCAGATGAACATCCCCTGGATGTGCAGGCTGAACAGTTCGCCCTCATAGGCGGGGGGCAGGGGAAGCGGCTGGTGCGTGCCGATCAGCCAGGTGAAGCCGGCGGTCGCCACCAGAACCAGCGCCCAGGCCGACCACGCCTCCAGCAGCACCGCCCCCAGCGCCACCTGCAGCAGATACAGCGAGATGAAGGGGTTGGACGCCCCGCCGCTGAGATAGAGCTGAAGCGTCAGCGCCCAGACGTCGATCAGCAGCTCCAGGAAAAGCTGGGTGTTGGAGACGGCGGAACTGCGGCGGATCTGGATCAGGCTGGCGATGTTCAGCGCCACCAGCACGAAGATCACCGCCGCCATCGGCAGCAGCGGCAGGCGGATGCTCATCTGCAGATGGACGATCAGGATCGTCACGATCTGCCCGACGACGGCGAGCCAACGCAGCTGGACGAGCAGGAACAGGTTTTTGCGGTCGGTGGTATCGCGCACGAAAGACGTCCTGTTCCTCACCCGGTTCATCAGCCCACCGATATATATAGAGAGTGAGCGAGAAGAGGGGAGTTTTCGGGGCGCCTGATTCATGCCCTCCGGCGCCGCATCTCGCTGCGGACGACGTAGAGGACGGCGCCGATCAGCATCAGGTCCAGCGCGAACCAGGTCAGCGCATAGCTGAGATGGCTGTTGGGGAAGCTGACCACCGTCAGCCCGCCGACCGGCCAGCCGCCGGAATTGCGGGTCCCGTCGGCATCGATGAAATAGGGGGCGACCCGCTCCAGCCCCTTCGACGCGGCGATGGCGGCAACATCGCGGGAGTACCAGCGGCCGGCGGCCGGATCGTTGCTGCGCAGGAACCCGCCCTTCGGCTCGGTCAGGCGCAGCAGGCCGGTGACGCTCACCTCTCCCTGCGGCTGCCCCTCGGCGCGGGATGCGGGATCACGCTTTTCCGGCGGCACGAAGCCGCGGTTCACCAGAACGGTGAAGCCGCGGTCGGTGACCAGCGGGGTCATCACCCAGAACCCGCCGCCCAGGTCGGTGACGGCCTGCACCAGCGCTTCGCGGTCGTTCAGGAGGTGGCCGGTGACGGCGACGCGCCGGTATTCGTCCGACGCCGCCGAAACCGACGGCCACGCCTCCGGCCCCGGAGCGGGAACCGGTGAGGCATGGATGCGGGCGTCCACCCGCTCGATCAGATCCAGCTTCCACACCCGGCGTTCGAGCTGCCAGATGCCGAGCGCGGTCAGGCCGGCGACGCCGGCCAGCGCCAGAAGGCCGAAGAGGGCCAGCGCCCAGACCGGGCGGGCCCTCTTCGGTGTGCCGCCCGCAGGGGGCGCGGACGGCAGTCCGGTCACGGCATCTTGCTCATGTCGTGGGTCATGCCGGGCATCATGTTGTGGTTCAGGTGGTACATCACCCAGAGCGAACCGGCGAACATGATGACCACGACGATGATCGTGAAGATCATCGCCAACATCGACCAGCCGCCTTCGACGCGGCCGTTCATGTGCAGGAAATACACCATGTGGACGAGGATCTGGACCACGGCCAGCGCCAGGATCACGACCGTGGTGGTCGCATTGTCCAGCGTGCCGTTCATCACCAGCCAGAACGGAATGACCGTCAGGATCACCGACAGGACGAAACCGATCATATAGCTGCCGAAGGTGCCGTGGGCGCCCGCGGGATGGCCGTGGTCGTCATGGCCGTGACCGCCGTGGTCGTGCCCGTGGCCCTGATGGGCGTGGTGGTCGCTGTGCGCGTGGGTGCTCATCGCAGCGCTCCCATCAGATAGACGAAGGTGAACACACCGATCCAGATGACGTCCAGGAAGTGCCAGAACATGCTGAGGCACATCAGGCGCCGGCGGTTGGCCGGGATCAGGCCGCGGCGGGCGACCTGGACCATCAGCGTCACCAGCCACACGCTGCCGAAGGTGACGTGCAGCCCGTGGGTGCCGACCAGCGTGAAGAAGGACGACAGGAAGGCGCTGCGCCAGGGGCCGGCGCCCTCGTGGATCAGGTGCGCGAACTCGAACAGCTCGATGCCCAGGAAGGCGAGGCCGAACAGCAGCGTGATGAACAGCCAGGCCTGGGTCTGGCCGGTGCGGCCCTTCTCCATCGCCAGCATGGCGAAGCCATAGGTGATGGAGGACAGCAGCAGCATGGAGGTGTTCAGCGCCACCAGCGGCAGGTCGAACAGCTCCTTCGGCGTCGGACCGGCGGCGTAGCTGGTGCCCAGCACGCCGTAGGTCGCGAACAGCACCGCGAAGATGAGGCAGTCGCTCATCAGGTAGATCCAGAAGCCGAGCGCGGTGCTGGCGGCTTCGTGGGCGTGCTCGTCCCTCACATAGAAGACGGGCGGGGTGGCGCCGCGCGGGGTGTCGTGCCCCGCGTGGCTGCCGTGCATGGCTTCAACGGTCGTCGTCATGCTTTACACCTGTCCGGAGAGCAGACGGGTCCGCTCGTTCTCGGTCCTCACCACCTCATCCACCGGGATGTGGAAGTCGCGGTTGTAGTTGAAGGTATGGTTGATGGCGACCGCCAGCAGGCCGATGAAGCTCACCGCGGCCAGCCACCAGATATGCCAGACCAGGGCGAAGCCGAGCACGGTGCTGATGCCGGCCAGGATGACGCCGGTGCCGGTGTTGCTCGGCATGTGGATCGGGCGGAAGCCTTCCAGCGGACGGGCATAGCCGCGCTTCTTCATGTCCCACCACGCGTCGTTGTCATGGATGACCGGCGTGAAGGCGAAGTTGTAGCCCGGCGGCGGCGAGGAGGTCGCCCATTCCAGGGTACGGCCGTCCCACGGGTCGCCCGACACGTCGACCAACTGCTTGCGCTTCAGGACGCTGACGGCGATCTGGATCAGGAAGGAGCCGATGCCGAGCGCGATCAGGACGGCGCCGAAGGCGGCGATCTGGAACCAGATCTGCAGCGACGGATCCTCGAACACGCGCAGGCGGCGGGTGACGCCCATCAGGCCCAGGACGTAGAGCGGCATGAAGGCGAAGTAGAAGCCGATCACCCAGAACCAGAAGGACATCTTCCCCCAGAACGGATCCAGGCGGAAGCCGAAGGCCTTCGGCCACCAGTAGTAGATGCCGGCGAACAGGCCGAACAGCACGCCGCCGATGATGACGTTGTGGAAGTGGGCGATCAGGAACAGGCTGTTGTGCAGCACGAAGTCGGCGGGCGGAACCGCCAGCAGCACGCCGGTCATGCCGCCGAGCACGAAGGTCAGCATGAAGGCGATCGTCCACATCATCGGCAGCTCGAACCGGATGCGGCCACGGTACATGGTGAACAGCCAGTTGAAGATCTTCGCACCCGTCGGGATCGAGATGATCATCGTCGTGATGCCGAAGAACGAGTTCACGCTGGCGCCCGAACCCATGGTGAAGAAGTGGTGCAGCCACACCAGGTAGGACAGGATGGTGATGACGACGGTCGCGTAGACCATCGAGGTGTAGCCGAACAGCTTCTTGCCGGTGAAGGTGGAGGTCACTTCCGAGAAGATGCCGAAGCACGGCAGGATCAGGATGTAGACTTCCGGATGGCCCCAGATCCAGATCAGGTTCACGTACATCATGGGGTTGCCGCCCATGTCGTTCGTGAAGAAGTGCGTGCCGACATAGCGGTCCAGCGACAGCAGGACCAGCACGGCGGTCAGGATCGGGAAGGAGGCGACGATCAGGACGTTGGTGCAGAGCGAGGTCCAGGTGAAGACCGGCATCTTCATCATGGTCATGCCGGGGGCGCGCATCTTCACGATCGTACAGATCAGGTTGATGCCCGACAGCGTCGTTCCGACGCCCGCCACCTGCAAGGCCCAGATGTAATAGTCGACGCCGACGTCCGGGCTGGCCTCCAGACCCGACAGCGGCGGATAGGCCAGCCAGCCGGTGCGCGCGAATTCACCGACGAACAGCGAGGCCATGATCAGGACGGCGCCGCCGACGGTCATCCAGAAGCTGAAATTGTTCAGGAACGGGAAGGACACGTCGCGCGCGCCGATCTGCAGCGGCACGACATAGTTCATCAGCCCCGTCACCAGCGGCATGGCGACGAAGAAGATCATGATCACACCGTGGGCGGTGAAGACCTGATCGAAATGGTGGGAATTGAGGTAGCCCTCGCTTCCGTTGAAGGCCATGGCCTGCTGGGCGCGCATCATGATGGCGTCGGCGAAGCCGCGCAGCAGCATGATCAGGCCCAGCACCATGTACATGATGCCGATGCGCTTGTGGTCGACGGTGGTGAACCACTCCGTCCACAGGTAGCCCCACAGCTTGAAATAGCTGAGGGCGGCGACCAGCGCGATGCCGCCGAGCACCACCGCGAAGAAGGTCGCGACGACGATCGGCTCGTGATAGGGGAAGGACTCCAGGCTGAGGCGCCCGAAGAGGAAGGTCGTCAGTGTCTCAAGCATGCCGGTGTGCCCAATCAGGGATTGGCCAGCCGCTGCGGCCCGGCCGGGGAGGCGGACGCGCTGATCGGCGTGACGGTGGGGCGCTGCACGGCGCCCGAGTTTGCGGCGGCTTCAACGGCTTCGGCCACGGTGCACAGGCCGGTCGGCTGGGTGTCCGGGAAACCGGCCAGCGTGTTGGCCCGCAGGATGGCGTCGGCCGCGGCCTTGCCGCCGGCGTTCAGCCCGCCCGCGCGGTCGATGGCGGCCATGTCGCTCATGCACATGGTGCCGGGACGCACGCACATGTTGACGACGGCGTTGAACAGCTTCGGATCGACGCTGCCGTAATGCTGGACCGGAACCGCCTCGCTCGGCTTTTCCAGCGCCAGATAGGCGTTGCGGTCCAGCGAGCCGTTGGCCGACTTCACCTTCGACACCCAGCCGTCGAAATTCTCGTTCGACAGGCCGAGGAAGTTGAAGCGCATGTGCGAGAAGCCGGCGCCGCTGTAGTTGGACGAGAAGCCCTTGTAGGTCCCCGGCTCGTTGATCACCGCGTGGAGCTTCGTCTCCATGCCCGGCATGGCGTAGATCATGCCCGCCAGCGCCGGAACGTAGAAGGAGTTCATCACCGACGACGCGGTGATGCTGAAGCGGATCGGCCGGTCCACCGGGGCGGCCATCTCGTTGACCGAGGCGATGCCGTATTCCGGATAGACGAACAGCCACTTCCAGTCGAGCGCCACCACCTGCACGTCCAGCGGCTTGGCGCCGGCGGGAACGGGCTTGTCCGCCGCGATGCGGTCGAGCGGACGGTAGGGGTCGAGCTTGTGGGTGGTCACCCAGGTGATGGCACCCAGGCAGATGATGATCAGGAGCGGGGCGGCCCAGATCACCAGTTCAAGCTGCGTCGAATGGTCCCAGTCCGGTTCGTAGCGGGCCGTGCTATTGGACTGACGATAACGCCAGGCGAACAGCACGGTAAGCGCCATGACCGGGACGATGATCAGCAGCATCAGCAGGGTGGAGATGACCACAAGGTCTCCCTGCTGGTTTGCAACGTCGCCGGCCGGGTTCAGCACGACCAGGTTGCAGCCACTCAACGCCGCCATCACTGGCAGCAGGGCGATTGCGCGATAACGGCTCAAGGCAGGACCTGTTTCATAAGGTTTGCTTTGGGGAGACAGCTAGCGGCAATAGCCTAGCTGTGACATTGGACAATTTGTCCAATGCCTGACTCCTGCGCGCTTGACAGGTCACCGAAAGTTGGTGCCCCATATTGTATGATCTGCGGATCATCGCAAGCGAAATAACGCAGCCGGAGCCGACATGATGACTTCATCGATTGCGGCCGTTGAACGGGATGCGAGGCTGGTGAACGCGCGGCATCACGGGGTCAACCCCGGAGAAATTGCCATCGGCGTTATCATCGGCCGAACATCCGAGTTCTTTGACTTTTTCGTTTACGCCATTGCTTCCGTGATTGTCTTCCCGAAGCTGGTGTTCCCCTATGTCGATCCGCTGACCGGGACCCTTTGGTCTTTCGCCATCTTCGCACTGGCCTTCGTCGCGCGACCGATCGGCACCTTCATCTTCATGGCCATCGACGAGAGTTACGGGCGCAGCGCCAAGCTGACCATCGCCCTGTTCCTGTTGGGCATCTCCACGGTGGCGCTGGCCTTCCTTCCGGACTACGAGGCGATCGGCGTCGCCGCCGCATGGCTGCTGGCACTGTCGCGCATCGGGCAGGGCATCGCGCTGGGCGGCACCTGGGACGGTCTGGCCTCGCTGCTGGCGATGAACGCGCCGGAGAATCGGCGCGGCTGGTACGCCATGATCCCGCAGCTGGGCGCGCCGATCGGGCTGATCGTGGCGAGCGGCCTGTTCGCCTACATGGTCAACAGCCTGTCGGCGGAGGATTTCTTCGCCTGGGGCTGGCGCTATCCCTTCTTCGTGGCCTTCGCCATCAATGTGGTGGCCTTGTTCTCCCGCCTGCGACTCGTGCAGACGCCGGAGTTCGAACGCCTGTTCCTGAACCGCGAACTGCAGCCGGCCCCGGTGGTGGAGACGCTGCAGGTGGAAGGCAAGCGCGTGGTGATCGGCGCCTTCGCCCCGCTGGCAAGCTTCGCCCTGTTCCACATGGTCACCGTCTTCCCGCTGTCCTGGATCTTCCTGAATGCGAATCAGGAAACCGGTGCCTTCCTGATCATCGAGGTGATCGCGGCCGCCTTCGGCATCGCGGCCATCGTCGCATCCGGCTACATCGCCGACAGGGTCGGTCGGCGGACGCTGCTCGGCACCTGTGCCGCCGCCATCGCGGTGTTCAGTGGGTTCGCGCCGCTGCTGCTCAACGGCGGGCAGACGGGCGAACTGGTGTTCATGGTGCTGGGCTTCGTCATCCTCGGCCTGTCCTTCGGCCAGTCGTCGGGGTCGGTGGCGTCGGGCTTCAGCCAGCAGTACCGCTACACCGGGTCGGCGATGACCTCCGATCTGGCCTGGCTGTTCGGGGCCGGCTTCGCGCCCTTCGTCGCGCTCTACCTGTCCAGCCATTTCGGGCTGATCGCGTCGGGCCTTTACCTGCTGTCGGGCGCGATCTGCACGCTGGTGGCGCTGCGGATCAACAAGACGCTCTCATCCTGATGGGGTACCCCCGCCCTCCGCCATCCTTGCGGCGGGCGGGCAACCCTCATGACTTGTCGGAACCAGCTTGGCCGCCAATCTTGAACGGTGCAACGAACCGGAAAAGGCGGCCCGACCCATGCGATCGTCAACCCATTCCCATCCCGCCACTCCCGGTCGCGGGCGTCTGCTCGTGGTGACGCTGGCCGCCCTGGCAGGCCTGTCGGCCTGCGCCGGGTTCGAGCCGGAATACCGCAAGCCGGGCGCCCAGCGCCTGACCGGGCCGGAGGTGTCGACACTGCTGGGCGGCCACACGCTGAGCATCGTCAACGCGCGCGGCAAGTCCTACGTGAACCGCTTTTCCAAGGACGGGTCGATCGTCATTTCCGGCGGCAAGGGCAACGAATACGGCCATTGGACGGTGTCGGGCGACCGCTATTGCCTGACGCTGGAGATCGATCCGCGCCAGCAATGCATGGAGATCTACAAGCTTCCCGACGGCCGCTACCAGATGGTCAATGCCGACGGGTCGCTGCGCAACACCTTCACGGTGGATTGACGTCGGAATTCGTGAATTTTCAAATGCCTTCTGAGGGATGCTTCAGGTTCGAAGCCATTCGCCGTGGACCATGTCTTTTGCCTTTCTCAGCCGTCATCCCCGCGACGGCAGGGATGACGGTGAAAAGACGCTGGGTGCGGTGGACGGATTTTTCAAATCAAAGACCGTTTCATTGGGTGCTCTCATGCGATGAGCGTAAAACCGAGGGCTGTATTCACAACGCTTTTGATGGCATCCATTATCGTATCGATAGCTTTCTGTATCACCTGCAAAGTCAAATGTGTCATTGCTACAATAACGCCCATCGTGGCGGTGATCTGCATATTCAATAGAGCTTTTGCGCCTTCGGTTGTGTAAGGCGGATTTGGTTTCATCATGGATTCTTCAATTGCGACGATCTGCATCGCTATTTTTTTTAGCTCTGGCACTGCATATACCTGAATATCATGCCATAAGGTGCCGGCTATATTTTTTCCAGCGGTAATCATCGTGTTGGTCAGCTGGTCCATATCGAGCGCCATTTTTTCCTCCTGCTAAGCCATTACTGCTTCGTTGATACGGAACCACCGCTTTTTTTAGCTATTTCAATCATGATTCCAGATCGCACAAGAGATCCGATGCCACCGACAAGTATGGGGTCATGTGCATCGGCCGGTATGCCTTTTCCTTGCTGTGCTTCATGAAACACTTTCAATTGGTCAAAGCCTTGTCTGATCAAATTCAAGAGAACAACAGAACAATCATTCTCGCCAATCTGCGCGATGACTTGTTGTGGGTCAGGCAATGGGATTGGTGAAGGCTTGGGCAATGGCGGCATCGCTTTGATGACCGCCTGCTTGACCAACTGGACCGAAGGGCAGCTGTTCAGTACCTTGTGGGCCTCTGCCCGGACGACCAATGTCGCCAGCTTCGCGTCCTGCGTAACGTAAAAGTCCTTGTTGGATGAGTAGGTTCCAGCCGGTGTGTTTGCCGCTGCAATCATCCTGTTGGTAAAGGCGGTCAGGTCAGTGTTAAATTGCGTGAGGCCATGATCGATCTGTTCATCATAATCGGATACAAGATGAACGGAGCAGCCGGAAATCAGTATCGAGGAAATAACCGCAAATAATACTGGTAAAATTCTGGTGAGTCGGCTCATGTGCACATCTCCTCATTTAAAGAGTGGACATCACGCGATGATGTGACAGGATGCAGCTTCACGGATTTAACTGATATACAACGGTACGTGAAAATTGCTTGTCGCGTAACTTTCAACGACGAGTAACTTTCAATGACGAAATGTATGCCATAATTTTACTGATGTATAATGCGCGGGTTGTGCATTTTCTTGCACAGAACTCTACGCGACTGGAGGCCATCCAATCAGGCGATGACAGAAAGCTGGACGCGAACACGCCACATCCGTGCAGTCCGCCTCTGCTTTCTTTCCGATGCGCTTCCTTGTCACAATGACATTCATGGTCCACAGATAATCAAGCAAGGACAAGTATAAATCACATAGCCGACAGTCAAAAATTCAGATAATACTATGGTATGCGCGCCAATTCGCGCGTCCTGCCGACCCGGATCGGAACCGGGCTAAGGTTGAGAAAATCAACGCCTCCGACGCAACAGACCGGAGGTCAAATAGGCATTCTCAGTCGGACCCAAGCGCATTGACGGTCAGCCGTCCGGCCGGCCAGGAGCGGATGAGGCCGGCGGCGCGAAGCTCCGGCAGGACGGCGCCGACCTGCTCCGTCGACAGCCCGGTCGCCTCGACGATGGCGGGACAGGTCCGCGGTCCGCTTTCCAATGCCGACAGAACCGCACCGGCGGTCGCGGACAGAGCGTCGGCCGGGCGCGGCGGGGTGTGACTGCGGGCGGCGGCGATCATGACCGCGAGCATGCGCAGCTGACCGAGTCGCTGCATCGCCTTCCCGCCCGGATCGTCCTGCAGGGACAGTGCGGTGTGGCAGCGGGCGGCGGTCCGGGCGAGGGCGGCAAGATCGTCGGTCCGGTCGGCGACGACTGCAGCCACCGCTTCCTGGGCCAGCGTCTCCAGTTCGGCATCCGCGACCGCCCAATCCTCCCGCCCGACGGCATCGAGCAACTCGTCGCCCAATCTCCGCAACGCCTGTTCCAGAGCGCTCATTTGCCATTCTCCTCGGCGGCGCAGGCCTCCTCCGGTTCCGGGTCGGGCAGGGCGGGCCAGTTGGCCGGCGTCCAGCGGGCGCAGGCATAGCCCGGCGCCGGATCGGCGAGCGGCAGGGTCAGGCAGGCGATGCGCGGGGCGCTGGCCTGGCTCGCCCGCGGCTGGAACAGCAGGGCGACGCCGCAAGATTCGATGATCTTGTCCTCTTCGCCATTGGCGCGGCAGTAGCGGTTGAAGCGGTGCGACAGCGCCATGCTGTTGGCGACGATCACCCGGCAATAGCCGGCGCGCGACGAGGCTCCGCCCTCCTTCGCCTGCCAGCGCTCGGTGGTCAGTCCGCTGTCCATCACCGGGGTGACCAGCCAGTCGACCATCATGCCCGAGGCGATCCAGGCGCTCGGCTGCGTCCGCCCCAGATCCTCGCAGATGGCGACGGCGAGCCGGCCGAGGTCGGGCAGTTCGAACAGGGTGAAGCGGTCGCCGGTCTCGATGTCCTCGCGCGCGCAGTCCAGCAGCCGGCCATTGCGGTCGCGCAGGTCGTAGGAGCGGCATTGGTCGCTGTCGAGGTCCCAGCAATGCAGCTTGGTCTGGCTGGCGACCACCCTGCCGCAGCGGTCGAGCAGGATCGCCCGGTTGCGCGGCCGGCCCTCCACCTCCTCTTTCACGCCCAGCAGGGCATAGCGGATCGGCCCGTCCACCGCCTGGGCGCGCAGTGCCTGCCGGATCGCAGCCAGCGAGTCGGAATGGACCGAGACCTCCGGGAACAGCACGAAAGTGGCGCCCTGCTGCGCCAACCCGGCGATGGCGTCGGCGGCGCGGCGGCCAAGCGCGCGCGGGGCGGGATCGTACCAGTCCTCGCCGTCGCGGCGGAACTGGTGGATGGCAAGGTCGTCCTCCGCCTCGGCCAGCGGAACGACACCGACGATAGGCGTCCAGGCGGGATCGCTGGGGTCCTGATCGGACACCGCGGCGATGCGCCGGTACTCCACCGCGATGCGCCGTTTCGGATCGCCCTCGCGCTCCGCCTCGATGGTCAGGCTGGGCGGCACCGCCAGCAGGTTGGTGAACAGATCGACGGGATCGAATGCCTCGGGATCCGCGCCCGGTGAAATGGCGTTGGGCGGCGCCGTTTCGCGGATGTTCATCGCCCGGGCGAACAGGCCGGGCCGCAGGATCAGCTGCCCGTCGGCGGCATCGGCATTGAACCGCCCGTCACGGTTCAGGCGGCGGCGCGCCTCCAGCCGCTCGGCCGGAAGCGGGTGGTCGCTCCTGATGTCGTAACGGGAGGCCAGCGGCGCGAACCAAGCGTCGATGGCCTGCGCCGCCGCCAGCATCCGGTCGAGGTCCGATCCGGCCCACTCCGCCAACACCCGGACCCCGTTCCGCAGACGCTCGGCCGCCTCGTCGGCCAACCGGCCGGCCCGGTCGTGGTCCGCCTCCAGCGCTTCGGCGAGAACGCGGACCTCGTCGCGGCGCTCCTGCAACTGGCGCCACAGACTCATGAACAGGTCGGCCGGATGCATGCGTCAGGAGGCGCCGGTTTGGCCGGTCGCCGGCTGGAACTGCAGGATCTTCGGCGTCCGCATGTCCTCGGCGATCGGGGCGTCGCTGGCCGCACCGCGCATGGCGGAGACGGGGCGGGGGAAGCCGCTGCGGCCGCTGTAATCCGGCACCGGCAGGCTGCGGTAATGGGCCTCCTCCTGGTGCAGCTTCTGGGCGCAGACGATGTCCACCGCCGTCGCCGCCAGCACGGCGCCGAAGGCGATGCTGGCATTCCCGGCGCGCGGATTGTCCCGCATACCCTCCGCCAGCGTCGCCATGTCGACGGCATCGCCGGCGATGCGGCCCCAGATCCAGGGCTTGGGATCGCCGAGAGCCAGCAGGCCGACGCCGGTGGTGATCTCCCGCACGCCATAGGCACGGATCAGGTTGGTCTTGTCCTCCATCCCCATCCAGCGGGCGATGGTTCGGCCGGCCATCAGTTCGGCGACGCCGAGGCCGATGCTGAACCAGCCCAGCCCGCGGGCGAGGTTGTCTCCGGCCGAGGAGCGGTTGTAATAGGCCATCTCTTCACCTCAGGGCTTGAGGACCACCTTGATGCAGCCGTCCCGCTTGTCGCGGAAGGTCTTGTACATCTCGGGTCCCTGATCGAGCGGAACGGTGTGGGTGATGACGAAGGACGGGTCGATCTGCCCTTCCTGGATCCGGTTCAGCAAATCGTCGGTCCAGCGGTTGACGTGGGTCTGGCCCATACGCCAGGTCAGGCCCTTGTTCATCGCCATGCCGAAAGGCATCTTGTCGATCAGCCCGCCATAGACGCCGGGGATCGACAGCGTGCCGGCCGGGCGGCAGACATAGATCATCTCGCGCAGCACATGGGCGCGGTCCGATTCCAGCATCAGCGCCTGCTTGGCGCGGTCGTACATCGAATCGAGCGTGGCGGTGGCGTGCGCCTCCATGCCGACGGCGTCGATGCATTTCTCCGGACCCTTGCCGCCGGTCAGCTCGTTCAGCCGCTCGACGACGCTCTCCTCCTCGAAATTGATGGTGATGGCGCCGCCGGCCTTGGCCATCGCCAGCCGTTCCGGCACGCGGTCGATGGCGATCACCTGCTTGGCGCCGAGCAGGATGGCGCTGCGGATCGTCATCTGCCCGACCGGGCCGCAGCCCCAGATCGCCACGGTGTCGGTCGGCTGGATGTCGCACTGGGCGGCGGCCTGCCAGCCGGTGGGGAAGATGTCGCCCAGGAACAGCACCTGCTCGTCGGTCAGGCCGCTGGGGACCTTGATGTGGGTGCGGTCGGCCATCGGCACCCGCACATATTCGGCCTGCCCGCCGGCATAGCCGCCGGTCAGGTGGGTGTAGCCGAACAGCCCGGCGGTGGTGTGGCCGAACAGCTTGTCGGCCAGCGCCTTGTTGCGGTTGGAGCGCTCGCAGACCGAATAGTTGCCGCGCTTGCACTGGTCGCATTCGCCGCACCAGATGGTGAAGGGCACCACCACCCGCTCGCCGACCTTCAGCGCGCTCTTGGCGTCGGATCCCACCTCCACCACCTCGCCCATGAATTCATGGCCGACGATGTCGCCCTTCTCCATGCCCGGCATGAAATTGTCGTGCAGGTGGAGGTCGGAGCCGCAGATGGCGCAGGTCGTCACCTTGACGATGGCGTCGCGCGGATGCTC
Source organism: Azospirillum sp. TSH20 (assembly GCF_003115935.1). Lineage (NCBI taxonomy): Bacteria > Pseudomonadati > Pseudomonadota > Alphaproteobacteria > Rhodospirillales > Azospirillaceae > Azospirillum > Azospirillum sp. TSH20. The sequence goes on along the minus strand of NZ_LGQU01000016.1, from coordinate 63,569 downwards.
GATCTCCGGATCCGGGACCGTATCGCAGCGGATGTCGTTGGCGCCGTGCCAGACCAGTGCTCTCATCGATATCTCCCCGACTCTTGCCTTCGTTTGGATCGCGTTCAGCAACAGGACCGGCGGCCGGAGCGTTCCGGTGCCGGCCCTTTACCGAAAGGCGATGGTCAGAGGATCAGTGCCTTTTCGCGGGCGACGCCGCCGGACATGATGGCGGTCTGGCCGTCGTCCAGGCTGTTGCGCAGGGCGGGGAAGTCGATCTCCTCCTCCTGGCGGATATGGCCGTCGACGATGCGTTTCAGGTCCAGCGCCACGGCCAGCCAGCGCGGATCGTCCTTCGGCGTCTGTTCCAGGTCGAACAGGTGCATCTTCATCTCGGCATGCTCGCCGTAGAGATGCTTGGCGTCCTCTTCCTTCCGCGCCTGGTCGTGCAGAAGCGGATAGACGACGTCCTCCTCCGCCATGGCATGGGCGGCAAGGCGGCGCTTCAGGCGAAGCAACAGCTGGGTGCGGCGGCCCGGCGCGTCCATCGGGGTCTGCACCATCTCCACCAGCAGCGACTGGATGTGGCGGTGGTCGTCGATCAGCGCGTCGATGCCGTCGCGGCCGGCGGCGTGGCGGGCGGTGCCGGCCAGTTGCGCCACCACCGGCGGCAGCAGCCGGCTCGCCACCAGCGCCAGCGCCGCCCCGCCGGCCATCATCGCCAGCCCGCGCGCCGACAGCCAGCCCGTATCGTCTCCGTGCGAATAGCCTGCTCCCGAATACCGTGCCATGACGGGGCTCCTTCCTGCCGGTTGGGTGATCTGGCTCACCAACAGGCGCGCGAGCCCCGACGTTCCGGTGGACCCTCAGCCCGCGGGCAGGGGCGGGGCGGACGACGGTTGCCGCGCCGCCCGCGGCGTGTCCGCGGTCGTCACCAGCAGGTGGAGCAGCAGCAGGGCGGTGAAGAACAGGTAGGATTGCAGGACGTTGAGCGGGGTATCGGCAAGCTCGTTCAGGGGGTGGAAGAAGTCGTTGCCCACGATCGCGAATCCGATGCCCAGCAGCAGCAGTTTGCCGAGGCCGCGGCGCCGGTCCCGGGCGGCGAGGTCGATCAGGACGAACAGCAGATAGGCGCAGACCGGCAGCAGTACGCCGTAATGCGGGATCCAGGCGATCGGCGTGCCGATCGTGAAGCAGGTGCCGGCCACCAGGAAGGAGGCGATGGGCAGCCGCCGGTTGCTCCCGTTACTGGCCCCATTGCTGCCGCCCGCCCCGTCCCTGATCCGCCACAGCAGGCCGAACAGGACGAACAGGATGCCGGAGACCAGCGTCGCGCCATGGACGAGCGCATTGTAGGCCGGGAAGGCGCTGCCCCGCCATTCGGCCTCGCCGTTGGTGTTCAACAGCAGGTTGGGACCGTTCTGCAGCAGGCGGTGCAGAAGCCCGTTCAAGGTCTGGTTGGCATAATAGCTTTCGCCATGCTGGCCCAGGAACGACAGCACGTCGAGGTAATGCAGCGACGGGCCGAAGCCGTAGAGGGCGCTGGCAGCGGCGAAGCCGGGAATCACCACCGCCGCCCAGCCGATGGCGAACCCCCATTCCCGGCGCAGCAGCGCCCAGATCAGGAAGAGCGACATCTGCGGCTTGATCAGCGTCGATGCGCCGAGCATCACGCCGGCGAGCGCCCGCTGGTCGCGCACGTAGAACAGGGTGGCGAAGACGAAGGCGGCGTTCAGCCACACCTGCATCTGGCCGACGGCGAAGGCCTTGACGATCGGGAAGAAGCACAGCGTAGCCACTGCGCCGAGTGCCGCGAGCGTCAGCCGGCTGACCCCGTTGCGCACGGTGTGGTCGAAGCCCATGCGTTCCGCCAGTTCGCGCATCAGCAGCGCCATGCCGCCGGCGGTGGCGACGACCATCAGCAGGTTGATCAGGGCATAGATCCGCAGATGGAGCAGGCCGACCGCCGACATCGCCTCCAGCACCAGCAGCGAGGTCAGCGGATATTGGAACTTCACATGCTTGGTGAAGAAGATGGCGTCGTAGACGTTGCCCTGCCCATTTTCATGCAGCCAGGTGAAGGCCGTCATCATGGGTTCCCAGGAATCGAGCGGCAGGTGTTCCGGCGACAGGCCGAGGATCAGGAGCAGGACGTCCCAGACCGTGGTGTCGAGCCCGGCATCCAGAAAGGGCCTGAGAACGACGCCGAGCAGCGTGTCGACACTGAGAACGAACAGAAACGCGACGGACAGCATCCAGGCGGCGAAGCGGTGGTTGCCGATGACGCCAACCGCCGCACCGCCACCATTGCCCAACGGCCCGTCCAATGATCCGTCTGCCGCGTTTGCGAATTCCTTCGAGTCCATCGGCGACCACTCCCTGGCGTTGTGCCCGGCTTCAACTGCCGGCAGGTCCGCGAAACTATGCCAGAGCACTGCGGATGGGGAATGTGCCCCGCCCGTGCCGGATGGGAGTAATGCCATTAAACGCCAGGCACCCGCGGCGGTAGCAAGCTACCCCGCCGCGGCGGCGCCGACGCGTTCGGAGGAAGAAAGAAGGGGCGGGAAGCAGGGGGCCTCGCGCGGAATCGCTCAGCCCCGCTTCCCCGCCTCGCGGTTGCGCGGCCGCTTGCCGGCGTCCTCTTTCGGGGTTGGCGGAGCGGCATGCTGGTCGGGCAGGTCGCGGCGCTGGCCGGTGCCCTCGCCGACGGTGACGGTGGTCGACGGCCCGCCGCCGACGGTGTGCGGCAGGTCGTCGGAACTGCCGGTGCCGACGCCCATGCCCTGGCCGGCGCGGCCGGGAGTGACCGGTCCGCCTCCCTGGGCGCCCGGATTGGGGCTGTCGGCGTTGGAGATTTGGCGGTCCTGATCCTGATTCCTGGACTTGTCCATCTGGTTCTCCCGGTTTCGGTTGCCCTTCGGCCAACATCCCGTCCCGGCCGGAGTTCCGGCACGTGCCAGACGGGCAGGGGCCGGAACGCCCGCATGCCGCCACGGTTTTCTGTCGGCGGCGGTCATGGCGACGACGGAACCGCCGCCGCAGACCACGGAGACACCATGTCGGCACAACGCCCGCCCACCTATCCGCCGCCCCAGACCGCCGGCCTCAGCGCGGTGCTGGAGCGCAACATCCAGGCGCTGCAGGCCCGCCGCAAACGGGAGGAGGTGGAGGCGACGCTGCAGGACCGCATCGCCGATACCGTCACCCGCTTCACCGGCAGCATGCGCTTCGTCTATCTGCACCTGATCCTGTTCGGTGGCTGGATCCTGATCAATCTGGGTTGGCTGCCCATCGTCCGGCCCTGGGATCCGTCCTTCGTCGTGCTGGCGATGATCGCGTCGGTGGAGGCGATCTTCCTCTCCACCTTCGTCCTCATCAGCCAGAACCGCATGGCCGCGGTTTCCGACAAGCGCGCCGACCTCGACCTGCAGATCAGCCTGCTGGCCGAGCATGAGGTGACGAAGCTGGTCACGCTGGTTTCCGCCATCGCCGACCATCTGGGGGTGGAGACGGAGGTCGACGCCGAACTGGACGTCATCCGGCAGGATGTCGCCCCCGATGCCGTGCTGGACGAAATCGAAGCGACCCAGGCAAAGAACAAGCAGGAGTGAATCGCCGGCCGGCGCCCGTCTTCCGGCAACCCACCGTTGCCGAACGCATGGAGGTTATGCGTTCAGGGAATCCCTCCGTTCTACTTGGGTTATTGTTCTGGAACCGGGGAGTATTCTAAGGTCAGGCTACCCCCAATTTCGGGTTCGGCCAGACGCCGTCCCGACAGAGACCAGCTTCAGGCCCCGGTGACCCGACGGTGATGGCGTCCTCTCACATAATCGTCGGTGGCGCCACCTGGTTCTACCTGTCGAGCCGGTACGGGATGACCTTCGACGCGGTCGCCTTCGGCGCGGCGATTCTGGGGGCGCTGGCGCCGGACATCGACCATCCGAAATCGACGCTTGGGCAGATGGTCAAGCCGCTGTCCACCGCGATCTCCAACATCTTCGGCCATCGCGGCGTCACCCATTCGGCGCTGGCCATCGCCGGCTGCCTGTGGGTCCTGCACGAACATGCCGCCTACCAGCGGCTGCTGATCCCCTTCATCGTCGGCTATCTCACCCATCTGGCCGGCGACCTGCTGACCCCGGCCGGGCTGCCGCTGCTGTGGCCGATCAAGCGGCGGCGCAATTTCGCCCTGCCGATCCTGAAGACCGGCGGTTTTTCCGAACAATTGGCGGTGACGCTGATGGCGGGCTGGATGATCTCCGGCCTGTTCGCCAACGGCTGGCCGGAATTCCCGCTGCAACGGCCTTGGCGCTCCGTCGTTGCAGCGGCACAGACCTATCTGGGGGAGAGCGGCATGGAGAAGGCCGCGCCGCCGATCCCCGTGCGCAAGCCGCCGGAAACCAGCCGGCCCAAGCCGCTGAAGGGCTGACTCCCGGCTGTTCGGGCGCTCTGTCCGTCATCCCGTCGAATCTGCGAAATCAAGCCTGAAATCCTTTCCGTATCATCGGCAACAGTGCATTATTGCCAACTTTTGTTCGGCAATAACGAACGCGTCTGCCACATGCCCTCAAAAACCGGTCGGATGTTCTGGGATTTGATCAATACGCTCGTAGTTCATTCTGATATGTCTGTACTATTCAGAATTTAAATCGGTAAAACGGCTTAAATACCAGTTGGAAAGGATCCCGGAAAATCGGTTAGCCTGACAGGCATCGGATCGGCCTCCGCAACCCGTCGGACAGGTGCCGCTCCACGCCCCCCGACCAGAGCCAGCCACGCGATGAACCAGATGATCGACCCGAGCGCCGCCCCCGCCTCCGAGCCGTCCTTCTCCAGCAAGGCCCTTTCCAGCGGAACCGGCCCCTTCGCCGCCTTCGCCCCCGTCGTTCGTCCGGCCAGCCCGCTGCGCCAGGCGATCACCGCCGCCTACCGCCGGCCGGAGCCGGACTGCGTGGCGTGGCTGGTCGATCAGGCGGCGCTGCCGGCCGAGGTGACGGCTGCGGCGGCTGAGACCGCGCGCTCGCTGATCGCCGCGCTGCGCGCCAAGCCGCAGGGGCGCGGGGTGGAGGGGCTGATCCACGAATACAGCCTGTCCAGCCAGGAGGGCGTGGCGCTGATGTGTCTGGCGGAGGCGCTGCTGCGCATTCCCGACCGCGCCACCCGCGACGCGCTGATCCGCGACAAGATCGCCGGCGGCGACTGGCGCGCCCATCTCGGCAACAGCCCGTCGCTGTTCGTCAACGCCGCGACCTGGGGGCTGCTGGTCACCGGCAAGGTCACGGGGGTTCTGGGCGACGGCTTCGGCGGCGAGCAGGCGCTGTCCTCGGCGCTGACCAAGCTGATCCTGCGCGGCGGCGAGCCGCTGATCCGCCGTGGTGTCGACATGGCCATGCGGATGATGGGCGAGCAGTTCGTCACCGGCCAGACCATCGACGAGGCGCTGTCCAACAGCCGCAAGATGGAGGCCGAGGGCTTCCGCTATTCCTACGACATGCTCGGCGAAGCGGCGACCACCGCCGCCGACGCCGACCGTTATTACGCCGACTACGAGACGGCGATCCACGCCATCGGCAAGGCCTCGGCCGGGCGCGGCATCTATGACGGCCCCGGCATCTCGATCAAGCTGTCGGCCCTGCACCCGCGCTATTCGCGCGCCCAGGCGGACCGCGTGATGGCCGAACTGCTGCCGCGCGTCACCAAGCTGGCCCGGCTGGCCCGCAGCTACGACATCGGCCTGAACATCGACGCCGAGGAGGCCGACCGGTTGGAGCTGTCGCTCGACCTGCTGGAAGCGCTGTGCTTCGACCCGGACCTGAAGGGCTGGAACGGCATCGGCTTCGTCGTCCAGGCCTATGGCAAGCGCTGCCCCTATGTCATCGACTTCGTCGTCGATCTGGCCCGTCGCAGCGGCCATCGGCTGATGGTCCGTCTGGTGAAGGGCGCCTATTGGGACAGCGAGATCAAGCGCGCCCAGGTCGACGGGCTCGAGGATTTCCCGGTCTATACCCGCAAGCTGCACACCGACGTGTCCTATGCTGCCTGCGCCCGCCGGCTGCTGTCGGCGCCCGACGCGGTGTTCCCGCAGTTCGCCACCCACAACGCCCAGACGCTGGCGACCATCTACCAGATGGCTGCGCATCTGAACGGCGCGTTCAAGGTCGGCCAGTACGAGTTCCAGTGCCTGCACGGCATGGGCGAGCCGCTCTATAAGGAAGTGGTCGGCCCGCTGAAGCGGCCCTGCCGCGTCTATGCCCCGGTCGGCACGCACGAGACGCTGCTGGCCTATCTGGTCCGCCGCCTGCTGGAGAACGGCGCCAACAGCTCCTTCGTCAATCGCATCGCCGACAAGAGCGTGTCGATCGACGATCTGGTCGCCGACCCGGTGGCGCTGGCCCGTGCCGCCCTGCCGGTCGGCGAAAAGAACCCGCTGATCGCCCTGCCCAAGGATCTCTACGGCGTGGAGCGGGCGAACTCCGCCGGTCTCGACCTGTCGAACGAGACGACGCTGGCCGAGCTTTCCGCCGCGATGCGCGACAGCGCCACCGTCGCCTGGACCGCCGCCCCGCTGCTGGCCGACGGTGAGCGTCGCGGAACCGCCCAGCCGGTGCTGAACCCGGCCGACCACCGCGACGTCGTCGGCCACTGCATCGAGGCCGGCCCGGCCGACATCGCCGACGCCTTCCAGTTCGCTGAGGCCGCCGCCCCGGTCTGGGCCGCCACCCCGCCGACCCAGCGCGCCGCCTGCCTGTTCCGCGCCGCCGACGCGATGCAGGCGCGCATGCCGACCCTGCTCGGCCTCATCATCCGCGAGGCCGGCAAGTCCACCGCCAACGCCATCGCTGAGGTGCGCGAGGCCATCGACTTCCTGCGCTATTACGGCGCCCGCGTCCGCGACGGCTTCGCCAACGACACCCACCTGCCGCTCGGTCCGGTGGTCTGCATCAGCCCGTGGAACTTCCCGCTCGCCATCTTCTCGGGCCAAGTCGCCGCGGCGCTGGCCGCCGGCAACCCGGTGCTCGCCAAGCCGGCGGAGGAAACCCCGCTGATCGCGGCGGAGGCCGTGCGTATCCTCCACGCCGCCGGCGTTCCCGCCGGTGCGGTCCAGCTTCTGCCCGGCGCGGGCGAGGTCGGCGCCGCCCTGGTCGGCCATGCCGGCACCCGCGCGGTGATGTTCACCGGTTCCACCGATGTCGCCCGCCTGATCCAGCGCCAGCTGGCCGGGCGCCTGTCGCCGGACGGCGCGCCGATCCCGCTGATCGCCGAAACCGGCGGCCAGAACGCCATGATCGTCGACAGCTCCGCCCTGGCGGAGCAGGTGGTCGGCGACGTCATCGCCTCGGCCTTCGACAGCGCTGGGCAGCGCTGCTCGGCCCTGCGCATCCTCTGCCTGCAGGAAGATGTGGCCGACCGCACCCTCACCATGCTGAAGGGCGCGATGCGCGAACTCCGCCTCGGCAGTCCCGACCGGCTCGCCATCGATGTCGGCCCGGTCATCACCGCCGAGGCGCGCGATGGCATCACCCGCCACATCGAGGCGATGCGGGCGAAGGGCCGCCGGGTGGAGTCGCTGCCGCTGCCGGCGGAGACCGCCAACGGCACCTTCGTCGCCCCGACGATCATCGAGATCGACGGCATCGCCGACCTGGAGCGCGAGGTCTTCGGCCCGATCCTGCATGTGCTGCGCTTCCGCCGCGATGATCTGGACCGGCTGGTCGATGCCATCAACGGCACCGGCTACGGCCTGACTTTCGGCCTGCACACCCGCATCGACGCCACCATCGACCGGGTGACCAGCCGGATCGAGGCCGGCAACCTGTACGTCAACCGCAATACCATCGGCGCGGTTGTCGGCGTACAGCCCTTCGGCGGCCATGGCCTGTCCGGCACCGGCCCGAAGGCCGGCGGCCCGCTGTACCTGTCCCGCCTGCTGTCCGTACGTCCGTCCCTGGAGCTGGGCATGCGCGGCAGCGACGCCGTACGTGCGCCGGCCCACGCCCTTGCCGACTGGCTGGCCGACCAGGGCAAGGCGGAGATCGCCACGAACGTCCGGACGCTGGCGAAGCGCTCCCCCGTCGGCGGCAGCTTCGAACTGGCTGGCCCGGTCGGTGAGCAGAACATCTACAGCCTGATTCCGCGCGGCCGCATCCTGCTGCTGCCGCAGACGGAGGAGGGCCTGTACCGCCTGCTGGGCGCGGCACTCGCCACCGGCAATGAGATAGTGGTGGATAGCGACGGGGGCGTCACCGCCGGCCTGAAGACCCTGCCGGCGGAGCTTGCCGCCCGTGTCCGCGTGAGCGCGAACTGGACCGGTTTCGGCCCGCTGGCCGGCGCGCTGGTGGAGGGTGACTCCGCCCGCCTGCTGGCCGCCAACCGCCGCATCGCCGAACTGCCCGGCCCCATCGTCCTGACCCAGGGCGTGCCCATGGGCGGCGAGGGGGTGGAGATCGCCTGGCTGATGAACGAGCGCTCCGTCAGCACCAACACCACCGCCGCCGGCGGCAACGCCAGCCTCGTGGCGATGAGCTGAGAGGGGGAACTTTAATGCCCTCTCCCGCCCCGGGAGAGGGAGGGACCCGCCGAAGGCGGGAGGGTGAGGGGTTATCCGGACATGGATTTCAATCCTTGGATCACCCCTCACCCTTCCCATGCTCCGCATGGGCCCCTTCCCTCTCCCGGGGCGGGAGAGGGAGTTGCATGCGCAGCCGCTCCGCCGTTTCGGCATCGGCCGGAAAGAACGCCTCGATCGCCAGTTCCGACAGCGTGACATCCACCGCCGTCCCGAAGACGGTGGTCGTGCTGAACAGGCACAGCAAACCAACGGACGTGTGCAGCCGCAGCGGCACCACCACGTCCGGATGATGCCCAGCCTCGCCACCGCCATCATCCAGAAACGAGGCCGGCGCCGGATACCCCTGCAACTCGCTGCGCAGAGCCACCAGCACCGGATCGGCGCTCGTCTCGATCTGGCGGGTCAGGCGTGACAGCACATGCTCCCGCCACTGCGCCCAGTTGCCGATGCGGCCGGCCAGCCCGTCGGGATGCAGGCTGAGGCGCAGCACATTGACCGGCCCCGCCAGCAGCTCCGCCGACACCCCCTCCAGCAGCGGCGCCACCGCCCGGTTCGCCGCCAGCAGATGCCAATGCCGGTCCACCGCCAGCGCCGGAAACGGTTCGTGCCCGGTCAGCACCAGATCCACCGCCTTGCGCGCCGCCTCCATCGCCGGGTTGTCCAGGCTGTGTTCGCTATAGACCGGGGCGAAGCCGGCGGCGACCAGCAGGGCGTTGCGGTCCCGCAGCGGCACGTCCAGCCGTTCCGCCAGATGGATCAGCATGCCGCGGCTCGGCTGCGACCGCCCGGTCTCCAGAAAACTGACATGCCGGGTGGAGATGTCCGCCTCGCAGGCGAGATCGAGCTGGCTGAGGCCGCGCCGCTGCCGCCAGGAGCGCAGCAGGGCGCCGACCGGCGGCCCGGCCGGTGCCCTGCCGTTGCGGCCGGTGGTCTGAGAGGTGCCATGGGGCATGGTGAGTGCTCCGAACCCTTACGGACTCAATATTTACGGCGGCCATGGTTGCCGTCATCCGCGGGCGAAGGCCAGCAGTTCCGCGTTGAACCGGTCGCGGTGGGTGATGAACAGGCCGTGTGGCGCCCCCTCATAGAAGGACAGCGTGGCGTTCGGCATCAGCGCCACCGTGCGTTCGGCGAGGGTCAGCGGCGTCGTCACGTCGCGGTCGCCATGCACCACCAGCGTCGGCACGGTGATGGCCGGCAGTTCCTTGCGAAAATCGGCCGAGGTGATGGCGCGGTTGCACTCCAGCAGGGCCAACAGCGAGGATTGCAGCGCCATCCCGGTGATCCAGCCCTTCATCTCCGCCGAGGTCTCCCCGTTCACGAAGGGGCCGATGTTGTCGCCGAGCCATTTCGGAAAGTCTCGCAGCAGCTGTTCCGTCCGGAACGCCTCGAACAGCGCCGGATCGACGCCATCGGGGTTGTCGTCGGTGCGCGCCATCAGCGGCGTGATGGTTCCCACCATCACCACGCCCGCCACCCGCCCGGAGCCATGCCGGGTCAGATAGCGCACGATCTCCCCCGTCGCTATCGAATGGCCGACCAGCGTCACGTCGCGCAGATCCAGCCCGTCGATCAGGGCGGCGATGTCGTCCGCCAGCCGGTCGAAGCCGTAGCCTGACGGCGACTCGTCCGATTTCCCATGGCCGCGGCGGTCGAAGGCGATGCAGCGGCAGCCCTGCTCGGACAGCGGCGCCATCTGATAAGCCCAGGCGTCGGAGGTCAGCGACCAGCTCGACACGAACAGGATCGGCCGGCTGCCCTCCTTCTTTCCCCAATCGCGGTAGAACAGGCGCACGCCGTCGTCGGTGTGGATGAAGCCCATGATCGATCTCCCTGCGAAAGAATTGCGGTTCAGGCCGTGGGCATCTGGTCGAGGAAGCCGGTCACGCTGCGCAGCCGTCCGTCCGCCGCCAGCAGGGCGAAATCGGTGCCGCGGGCGAGCGGCTCGCCGCCCTCCGGCCCCAGCGCCCAGGAGAAGCGCAGCCGGTCATTGTGCCCGTCCACAGCCCCGATCAGGCTGAAGCGCAGGCCCGGGAACTGCCGCTGCACGGCGTCGATCAGGGCGTCCAGCCCGTCATGGCCGCTGACCCCCGCCAGCGGGTCGAGATAGCTGGCATCCTCGCTCCAGCCTTCAGCGATCAGGGCGCGGCGCCGCTGCGGGTCGGTCTCGTTCCAGGCGGCGATGTAGAGGTCGGCGATTGCGGCGGGGGTGTGGGTTGCGTCGGTCATCGTCAGGTCCCTTTCTCGGTCCGTTGTCCTGGTCGCCGGATTGTCCCGGCGAAGCCAGAATTGCCCGATGGCGGGAGCTGAATCGATTACGTGCCAGGTAATGCCGTACACGAACGATCCCGCGGCGCGCGCATGCCTGCCATCACCGTCGCACTGCGGTACGCATGCCCGCGATCCGGCTAAGGTCCACAACCATCACCTTTGCCGTCACCGCCGCCGTTCGGATTCTCTATGCGCCTCATCTTCCTGCTCGGCCTCGCCGGGTTTGCCAGCGCCTTTTCCCTACGCACCACCGATCCGATGCTGACGCTGATCGCCGACGATCTCGGCGTGACGGTGCGGCAGGCGGCGCTTCTGGCCTCCGCCTACACGCTGCCTTATGCCCTGATGCAGATCGTGCTGGGGCCGGTCGGCGACGCCATCGGCAAGTCGCGGCTGGTCCGGCTGGCCCTGTCGGTCCTGACCGTCGGTCTGGTGCTGTCCACGATGGCGCCGAGCTACGGCACGGTGATGGCCGGGCGCATCCTTGCCGGCGCCTTCGCCGGCGGCATCATCCCGGCGTCCATGGCGCTGATCGGCGACCGAGTGCCCTATGAGGAGCGTCAGATCGCCATCAGTCGTTTCCTGCTGGCGGTGATCCTCGGGCAGATGTCCGGTTCCGCCGTGTCGGGCGCCCTGGCCGAGGCCTTCGGCTGGCGCATGGTGTTCGGCCTGTCTGCCGGGCTGACCGCGCTGATCTGCGTCGCCGCCCTGATCGGTCTGGCGCGGGAGGTGGAAACCCGCTCCCCCCTGTCGGTGGCGGACGCGCAGCGGCGCTATGCCACCGTGCTGACCAACCCGGCCTCGCTGTTCGTCTTCGCCACGGTGGCGGCGGAAGGGCTGCTGATCTTCGGCGTCTTCCCCTTCGTGGCGCCGGTGCTGATCGAACATGGCGCGGCCGGCGCCTTCCAGGCCGGGCTGACCATCGCCGCCTTCGCCATCGGCGGCGTCGCCTACAGCGCCGTGGTGCGGCGGCTGATCGCCTCGCTCGGCCAATGGGGCATGATGAAGGCCGGTGGTCTGGCGGCCGGTCTCGCCTATCTGGTCATAGCCTTCCCGGTGCCCTGGCCGGTGGTGAGCCTGTGTTTCCTGGTCGCCGGCTTCGGCTTCTACATGCTGCACAACACCATGCAGACCCAGGCGACGGAGCTGGCGCCGACCGCCCGCGGGTCGGCGCTGGCCCTGTTCGCGTCGAGCTTCTTCATCGGCCAGGGGATCGGCCCGGTTCTGTACGGAGCCATCTCCACCCACACCGGCTTCGGCCCGCTGTTCCTCGGCGTCGGCGCGCTGACCGCCGGGCTGGGCTTCGCCTCGGCCCGGCTGATCCGGCGGGGGCGTGCTTAAAGAGGGGGGATCTGCGTCACACCCTTTCCCATTCCCGGGCAACGCGATTAAAGTGCGGGCGTCCACAACCGGGGGCCACTGCCCGTGTTAGAAGCGTGCCTGCCGCCTTACGAGTTCCGGCTGCTTGAAGAGCCGCCCTATGCCATCTGCTTGACCGACATCACCATGGACTTCGAGCAGGAGCAGGTCATCTCGGCAGCGGCTGCTCTGAAGCATCTGGGCGGCGGCAGGTACGAGCTTCTGCATGGCATCCACGTTTACGACGCGGTGCTCGACAGGGGATGGATGCATTACAGGCGCGATGAGGCCAGGGGGGTCTATCACCCGGATGTGAAGCACCATGTGCTCGACCTCCTGCACGAGGGCACCCGGATTCTCCTCGACCGATATCGCCCGGCCGTTGTCGTCTGCCGTACCGAAGAGCAACTCCCGCTCGGCGAGTTTCCCCTGCGCTTCCGGAAGACCGTCGATTTCCTGACCAAGCTTGGCTACAGGACAGGGCCGATCCTACAGGATATTGATCGCCGCTGGAGTTGGGAGCACCGTACCGAGTGACCAACTATGAAATTTCGTAGTTGTGCATGTTACATTGTGTATGATCGCCATCAGACCGGTGCGAGGAGCGCGGGAGGATACGAGTATGGGCATTCCGAAGCGTAAGCCACAGGAGAACGGCAGCGGCGTCGATGGCGAAAGCCTGATGGCTCATCTGGATGCCAACGGTGGTCGCTTGCCCGAACCGATCGCCACTGCGGTGAACAAGTCCTGCCGTGACGCATTTCTTCGCGCCCGCGCTCTTCGTGCAGAGCCGAAGCAGTAACCGCTGGCCCATCTTCCCCGCCGAATGGCCGGTGAGCGACAGCGCTCCCGGCCGTTTTCATATCGGATCGGCCGACAGGCTCCTTACAAACACGCCCGGATATAGGGCCGGTTCGCCTCCCACAGCTCGTCCAGGATGGCGACGGCTGCCGTGCTGGAGTTGATGACGGGGTCGATCAGCAGGGCCTGCAGCGCCAGTTCCTTCGACCCGTGCAGCGCCGCCTCCACCGACAATTGCTGAACGTTGGCCTGGACCGACAGCAGCTTGACGATGCCGTCGGGCAGGCGGCCGAGCGAGATCGGATGGATGCCGGCGGCGTCCGCCACCAGCGGCACCTCCACCGCCAGCTCGTCGGGCAGGCCGGGGATGACGCCGCGGTTGATGACGATGCCCGATTCGATGAAGCGCTTCTGGTTGTGCAGTTGCCCGGCGATCACCGCCACCGCCCGCTCGCCCCAGGACGGCTTGGTCCAGTCGTCGGGGATCGGCTTGCTGCCGTCGATGACGCCGTCCATCAGGTCGCGCAGGATGACGCGGCCCTCTTCGTCATGCTTGAAGTCGAAGCCATGCTCCCCGGCCTCCCAGCCATAGGGCAGGAACTCGCCGGTGTGGTCGTCGCTGGGCGTCACCCACAGGCCGAAGGCGTGGAACAGGCGGCGCGCCAGCGGGGTGAAGGACGGGTCGTGCGTCGCCTCCTTCTCCCGCAACAGCGGGTAGAGGTCGCGCCCCGTCGCCTTCTCGCGGATCGCGGTCAGCCATTGGAAATGGTTCAGCCCGGCGCCCCAGACATCGACCTCCTTCTCCGCCATGCCCAGGATCTGGCAGATGAACCAGCGCGCCAGGAAGATGCCGTGGCAAAGCCCCAGCGTCCGCACGGAGGTGCAGCGCGACAGGCCCAGGACGATCCGGCTTTCCGGGTTCGACAGGTTGATGAACAGCGCGTCCGGGCAGATCGCCTCGACGTCGCGGACGATGTCGACGATCAGCGGCAGGGTGCGCAGGGTGAAGAACAGCCCGCCGGGACCGCCGTTCTCGCCCAGCGTGTGGCGGATGCCGTGCTTCTTCGGCACCTCGAAATCCAGCCGCCACAGCCGGTTGCGGTCGATGGCGATGGCGCACAGCACGAAGCCGGCGCCCTGCAGGGCCGCCTTGCGGTCGGTGGTCTTCTCGATGGTGATGCCGGCGTCGCCGTGGCGGTTCATCACCTCGGCCAGCGCCGCCATGCGGTCGAGCGCTTCCGCGTTGGTGTCGACCAGCGTCAGGGTGCTGCCGGCAAGCTCGGTGGTGGAAAACAAATCCTGGAACAGGCTGAGCCCGAAGGCGGCGCTGCCGGCGCCGATGAAGACGATCTTCGTGGTGTTGGGCATGTGGGGTTTCCTCCGTGGTCGGAGCGGCTGACCGCCGTCTTATCGGAACAGGCTACGCCTTTCGGAGGGGTCCGCACAGTCCCCGCGTGCAATCGTCCCAATCTGCGCCACCGCGTCGCGCCCGCGCAGGCCGCATGCTTGTCCCATGGCGAAGACGGTCCGGCTGCGGCATGCTGGGAAAAACGAACGTCCCCGTGGGAGGATAGCAATGGACAGCTTCAGCCAGCCCGTGTCCCAGGCCGCCGATGCCAGACCGCTGAGTTTCCCGCCCGATTTCCGCTGGGGCGCGTCCACCGCCTCCTACCAGATCGAAGGCGCGGTGGAGGCCGACGGGCGTGGGCCTTGCGTGTGGGACACCTTCACCGCGCAAGGCCGCATCATGGACGGCAGCAGCGCCGCCGTCGCCTGCGACCATTACCACCGCTATCCGGAAGACATCGCGCTGATGAAGGCGGCGGGCTTCGACAGCTACCGCTTCTCCATCGCCTGGCCGCGCATCCTGCCGACGGGGACGGGGGCGGTGGAGACCCGCGGCCTCGATTTCTACGACCGGCTGGTCGACGGGCTGCTGGAGGCCGGGATCACGCCGATGGCCTGCCTCTATCATTGGGACCTGCCGCAGCCGCTGGAGGATGCCGGCGGCTGGCAGGGGCGGGAGATCATCGGCCCCTTCGCCGACTACGCCCGCATCGTCACCGCCCGGCTTGCCGACCGGGTCAAGACCTGGATGATGCTGAACGAGCCGAACGTGGTCGCCATCTTCGGCTATGGCGTGGGGGAGCATGCGCCCGGCCACAAGCTGGGCGAACAGGGCATCCTGCGGGCTCTGCACCACCAGAATCTGGCGCAGGGCGCGGCGTTGCGCGCCATCGCAGCGGAGCATTCCGACCTGACGCTGGGCACCGTCCTGAACCTGCAGCCGAGCGTTCCCGACAGCGACCGGCCGGAGGATGTGGCCGCCGCCGCCCGCTGGGACGCGGTGTGGAACCGGGTGACGCTGGACGGGCTGATGCGCGGGCAAATTCCGGCGCTGCTGGCCGACAGGATGGCGGACTTCGTGCTGCCCGGCGACGAGGAGGCGATCCGCTATCCCATCGACCTGCTGGGCATCAACTACTACTCCCGCATGACGATGAAGCATGAGGAGGGCCGGCCCTTCGATGTCGGCTGGGGCGAGGCGCAGTGCCGGCGCTGGACCGGCATGGCCTGGCCGGTGCAGCCGGAGGGGCTTTACGACCTGCTGACCGAATTCCGCACCGACTACGGCAACCCCGCCGTCTTCATCGCGGAAAACGGCTGCGCCTATGACGACGTGGTGACGCCGGACGGCCAGATCCACGATGCCGAGCGGGTGCTGTACTACCGCGAGCATCTGGAATCGGTGGCGAAGGCGCTGGCCGACGGCTGCAACGTCAAAGGCTATCTGTGCTGGAGCCTGCTGGACAACTTCGAGTGGGCTTTCGGCCTGTCGAAGCGGTTCGGCATCGTGCGGGTCGATTATGATACGCTGGAACGCACCCCGAAGGACAGCTATCGCTTCCTTGCCGAGGTTGTGAGAACGGGGAGGCTTTAACCCTTCTTTCGCCCCTGACCCTGTACTTTTGGCGATAGGCGTCCTATTCGTTAGCCATACGGACGTTAAGGATTGAGGGCGGGAGCCCGGGATGGGCGACATGACCGACGACACAGACGGCAAGACGGGCGGCGGCAAAACCGGCGATGACCAATCCGCCGCCAGCAGGCCGGATAATGGCGCACCGGGCTTCACCCGCCGCTTCCTGATGCTGGCGGGCGGCTATTGGTTCGGACGGACCCGGGTGACCGTCTGGGCGATGACCGTGGCGCTGGTCGTGCTGACGATCGGGCAGGTGTCGATCCCGGTGCTGATCAATCTGTGGAGCGAGCGGCTGTTCGACGCGCTCGAACAGCGCTCCATGGACCGGTTGATGACCATGATCGGCCTGGTCGGGCTGATCATCGTCTACAACATCGTCATCGTCGTGCTGCATCTGCGGGTGAAGCGCCGGTTGCAGATGGGCTGGCGCGACTGGCTGACGCGCAAGCTGCTGGAGGACTGGCTGCGCCGCGGCCGCCACCACCAGATCGCCTATCTGCCGGGCGAGCACGACAACCCCGACGGCCGCATCGCCGAGGACATCCGCATCACGGCGGAGGTCGCCATCGACCTCGGCCATTCGCTGACCTACTGCGCGCTGCTGCTGGTCAGCTTCACCAACATCCTGTGGATGCTGTCCGGCACCCTGACCGTCACGGTTTTCGGGTCCGAGCTGTCGGTGCCGGGCCATCTGCTGTTTGTGGCGTTGATCTATGCCGTGGTGGGCACCAGCATCGCCATGCTGATCGGCCAGCCGCTGGTCAACGCCGTCAACCGCCGCCAGGGCTACGAGGCCGATTTCCGCTTCGCCCTGGCCCGCATCCGCGAGAACGGCCAGACCATCGCGCTGCTGCACGGGGAATCGGCCGAGCGCGGGCATCTCGCCGGCCTCTTCGCCGGGGTGACGCGGGGCTGGAACGGCCAGACCGGGGCGCTCGCCAATATGATGGTGTTCAGCGCCAGCTATTCCGTGCTATCGGCGGCCTTTCCGATCCTGGTCGCCGCCCCCCGCTACATCACCGGCGCCATCACGTTGGGCGTTCTGATGCAGACGGCGCAGGCCTTCCAGCAGACGGTGGGCGCCCTGTCCTGGCCGATCGACAACCTTCCGCGCGCCGCCGAATGGCGCGCGTCGGTGGAGCGCGTGCTGAACCTGCACGACGCGCTGGTGCGGCTCGACCGCGAAGTCTGCGACGTGCCGGACGGCCATATCCAGGTCGTGCGCGCGGACGAGCACAAGTCCCTGACCTTCGCCGGCGTCGCCATCGACGAGCCGAACGGCACGGCCGTGGTCCATTCCTTCGATCTGGAGGTGCGGCCGGGCGACCGCGTGCTGATCGGCGGCGACGCGACGGCGACCATCCGCCTGTTCCGCGCGGTGGCCGGCGTCTGGCCCTGGGGCCGCGGGCTGATCACCCTGCCGGCCCACACCCGCGTCTTCTTCATGCCCGAGCGTCCCTATCTGCCGCATGCCACCCTGCGCGCGGTGCTGGCCTATCCCGGCACGGCCTCGTCGTTGGCCGACGACAAGGCGGCCGACGCGCTGGTCAGCGTCGGGCTGCCCGACCTCGTCGACCGGCTCGACAGCCTCGACCGCTGGGACGAGGTGCTGTCGGTGCCCGAACGCCAACGCCTGGGCTTCGCCCGGCTGCTGATCCGCCGCCCCGACTGGATCTTCCTGGAGGACGCCACCGACAGCCTCGATCCCCCGGCGGAGGAAGAGCTGCTGACGCTGATGGAGCGGGAACTGCCGAACGCCACCCTGCTGACCATCGGTCACCACGCCGGGCTGGACGCCCACCACGGCCGCAAGCTGGTGCTGGAGCGCACCAACGGCGCCGTCACCCTGCGCGAGGAGGTGCGGGAGGTCCTGCCGGCGACGGAAAGCGCCGCCTGACTCTCCCCGCTCCCGAACCTTGGAACCGATCCAAAAAGCTGCCACACTGCGCGGCGGACACCGTTCGCACCCACAGCATCGCCGCCCCGCACAACCATGGACATGAGCGTGAAGAAGACCAGCATCAACGCGGCATGGCGGGGGCTGGCGAACTGCCGGGGGTGCGGCATCCGGGAGTCGGCGCTGTTCGCCGATCTGACCGAATCCGATTTCAACCTGATCCACCTGCCGATCGACGAGATGACGGTGGCGCCGGGGGCCGCGCTCTACCATGTCGGTGACGAGCCGGCGGCGCTCTTCACGGTGCGCGGCGGGCTGGTGAAGCTGGTGCAGTATCTGCCCAACGGCGGCCAGCGCATCGTCCGGCTTCTCCGCACCGGCGACACCGCCGGTCTTGAGGCGGCGCTGGGCGAGCCCTACCGCCACACCGCCATCGCCATCCACCCCGTCCTGACCTGCCGCATCCCCCGCGCGGTGATCCAGCGCCTGTCGGAGGAGACGCAGCACCTGCACCAGCAGCTGATGCGGCGCTGGCATCAGGCGGTGGAGCGGGCCGACGCCTTTCTGGTCGAACTCGGCACCGGCAGCGCCAGGGCGCGGGTCGCCCGGCTGTTCCTGACCCTGGTGGACGACCAGGGCGAATGCGACTTCTTCGGGCGGGAGGATGTCGGCGCCGTGCTGGGCATCACCACCGAGACCGCCAGCCGCGTCGTCGCCGAACTGAAGCGGCAGGGCCTGCTGGACGAGCTGCGGCCCAACCGCTTCCGCTGCGACGTGGACGCCCTGCGGGAACTGGCGGACGGGCCGTAAACCCGGCCCGTCTCCCCGCGATGGACCGGACTCAGGCCGCCCGCATTTCCCCGACCAGCCCGTCGACCTGACCGGCCAGCGTCCGCAGCTGTTCCTGCACGGTGGAGGAGGCCGACAGCACGCGGTTGGCCGACTCGCCCGACTCGCGCGCCGCGTCGGCGACGCTGTCGATGTTGCCGCGCACATGTTGGGTGCTGTCCGCCGCCTCGCCCACGTTGCGGGCGATCTCGCGGGTGGCGGCGCTCTGCTGCTCCACCGCGGCGGCGATGGTGGCGGCGATCTCATTGACCTCGCGGATGGTGCCGGCGATGGAGCGGATGGCGTCCACCGCCTCCTGCGTCACCGACTGCATGGCGGCGATCTGGGCGGAGATGTCCTCCGTCGCCTTGGCGGTCTGGGTGGCGAGGCCCTTCACCTCGCTGGCAACCACGGCGAAGCCCTTGCCGGCCTCGCCGGCGCGGGCCGCCTCGATGGTGGCGTTCAGCGCCAGCAGGTTGGTCTGGCCGGCGATCGACTGGATCAGACCGACCACCTCGCCGATGCGGCCGGCGGTCTGGGCCAGCCCCTCGACCGTGCGGTCGGTGCGCTCCGCCTCGTCCGCCGCCTTGCGGGCGATCTGGCTGGAGGCATGGACCTGGGTGCCGATCTCCTGGATCGAGGCCGACAGCTCCTCCGTCGCCGCGGCGACCGCCTTGACGTTGCCCTCCGCCTGCTGGGAGCTGCCGGCGGCGGTCGTCGCCTCTCCGGCGGTCAGGTCGGCGCTGCGGGTCATGCGTTCGGCCATGTCCTGCATCTCGCCGGCCGCCTGCGCGACGCGGTCCAGCACGCCGCGCACGCTGCTTTCGAAATTCTCCGCCATCTCGACCATGGCGCGGCGGCGTTCGCCGGCGGCCCGGCCGCGTTCAGCCTCCGCCCGCGCATTGGCGGCGTTCGCCTCATTGGCGGTGTCGCGGAAGACCATCAGGGCGCGGGTCATGTCGCCGATCTCGTCCGCCCCGGCGGCGGGGATCGGCGCATCCAGCCGGCCCTCGGCAATCTCCCGCATGGCGTCGGACAACGCGCTCAGCCGGGCGACGATGTGGCGTCCGACCACCAGCCACGCCAGCGCCGCGGCGCCGATCAGGCTGCCGACGGCGAACAGGATCAGCATCTTGCGGCCGGCTGCGATGGTGCCTTCGGTGCCGGCGACGGCAGCCTTCGCCTCGTCCCGCATGGCGGCGATTTCGCGATCGACGGTGGCGGCGAAGCGCTGGGCGAGCTGCCGGTTCTCGGCCAGCATCCGCTCGGTGTCGGCCGCCGCCGCCAGTTCGGCGCGGCGCAGGGCGATCACCCCTTCCTCGCCGCGGCCGAAGCCGATCAGCGCCTTCGCCAGCGCCGTCAGCACCTCGGTGCCGGCGGCATCGTCGCCGGCCTGCCCGTGCAGTGTGCCGACGCGCTCATAGAGCGACGAGGACGCGGCGGTGAAGCGCTTTTCCAGAAGATCCAGGCGGGCAGCGTCGGGGGCCTGCGCCGCCTCGTTCAGCGCGCCGGTCAGGGCGGTGCCGTAGGTCGACAGCTCCAGGTTGGTCCGGAAGCGCTCAAGCCCGCTGCCGAGCAGGTCCTGCACCGCCTCCTGCACCTGCGAGCGGATGTCGAAGTTGGCGCGCTTGATGTCGCTCTGCACCTTGCGCAGCGGCGCCTTCAGCCCGTCGAGCAGTTGGGCGGCCTGCGTCCTGGCGGCGGTCAGCCGCTCGGCCAGCCGGCGGTCGACCGCGCCGCTGCTGTTTTCGGTGCCGTCCAGCGCGGCGCGGCGCAGGTCGAAGACATTGTCCTTGCCATAGCCGAACAGGAACAGCGCGTCGATCTTGCCGGCGGTGTCGGGGGCCAAGCGGTCGCCCAGCGTGCCGAGCGTCCCCGTCACCTGCGACGACGCCTCCAGATAGGATTGCTGCAGCTCGCCGATGGTCCTGGCGTCCTGCGCCGTGCCGGAGCGGTTCATGGCGTCGAGCGCGCCGGCGATGCCGCTGCGCAGGTCATAGAGCGCGATCATCGACCGCACGGCGTCCGACAGCATCCCCATGTCGCGGTCGGTGCCGCCGTCGAGCGCCATCCCCTTCTGCTGCAAGGCCTCCCCGGCGCCATCGACCAGCGGCGCCAGCGTCTTGAGGAAGCCGTCATAGGTCTGGGCCAGCCGGGTGGACGCGGCCTCGCGCCGGTCATGCACGGACAGCCGCCGCGCCACGCCGTCGTTGATGCCGTCCAGCGTGGCGATCAGCGCGTTGCCGGTCTCGCGCACCTCCGTCAGCAGCGGGTCCTGCGGCCGGCGCCCGGCCAGCTCGTCGACCAGCGACAGGAAGCCGCGGGCGCGTTCCTTGGCCTCCGTCCGGATGCGTTCCCGCTCCTCCTGGCTGGCGGCGCCGTCCAGCGTCGGGGCGGCCGAGGCGATGGCGCCGCTTTCGCCGGCCAGCCGGGTCGCCAGCTCCATCTCCGGCAGGCTGGTGTCGGCGATCTGCGCCATCGGCCGCTCCACCGCGGAGAAGGACATGAGGCCGACGGCGCTGGCCGCCACCGTCATCGCCGCCATGCCGGCGAAGGACAGCATCAGCTTGGCCCGCACGCCGAGACGGCGCCCGGCTTTGGCTGCGCCGGACTGTGGGACGGCGGGTGCGGCAGTGGTCATGGCGTCGGTTTCCCCACAAAGCAGGTAAGGGGTGGGCAGGTAAGGGTGGGCAGGTAAGGGCGGATATGGCCGCTGCCGGCCGCAAGCCCGAATTGTGCACAATCACGGAACTGCAAGCTTCAAGACGTGCTTGCGACGATCGGCCACACCGGCCCTTGCATGATTTTCGAGACGGTGAGCAGCCGTCAATCTCTTTTCCGCTACCTCGAAAAGATAGTCCTATACCTTCCGATATGTGGAAAATCTGCCCATCGTCGGTGTGAAAATTTCTCCGATTGGAAAGTCCGTAACCCGCTTCCGAACTGCCAAGCCCAGGCCTATGCGCGTGGATCATGGCCATAGCGGGCAGCACGAAAGGCATCCCGGCCATCGACCGACCTTATCCGTGTGCTTACCCCCACCGGCGAAAAACCGATCACTTGGATAGCGGGACGGCCATACCGATGCCGAGTGGAAGCACCGGGGTGGCGTGGCTAGCTTGGGATCAGCACGTTACCCAAGGGATTTCGAGAATGCCGCAGGATGCCAGCCACCCTTTCGCCAGTTCGTCCTTTGAGGGCTCCATGACCGTTGGGACCACCGGGCTTCCCCCTTCAGCAGCCGGTGGTTCCGACGACGGGATGGTCGCCGGCATCCGCTCCGTCCTCGCGGAGTGCGGCGGGCTGGCGGTGGATGCCGGCACGCTCGCCATCGACGACGACCTCTATTCCGCCGGCCTCACCTCGCACGGCTGCGTCGGCCTGATGCTGGGGCTGGAGGAGCAGTTCGACGTCGAGTTTCCGGAAAAGCTGCTGAACCGCCGCACCTTCGAGAGCATCGCCGCGATCCGCGACGCGGTGCGCGGTCTGGTCGACGGGGGCGAGGCGTGAACGCCGCCCCGGCCGCCCTGGCCGAGCTGGCGCCAAGCCTGGCTCAGGTCAATGTCGCGGCCCGTGCGCGCGCCGTCGGTGCCGAGATCGCCGCGCGCCATGCCGATGCCGTCGACCGCGACGGCCGCTTCCCCACCGAGGCCTTCGACGCCCTGCGCGAGCAAGGGCTGCTGGGCGTCATGGTCCCGGCGGACCTCGGCGGCGCCGGCGCCTCGCTGTTCGACGTGGCGGCGGCCTGCCATGCGCTGGCCCGCGGCTGCGCCGCCACCGGCATGATCTATGCCATGCACCAGATCCAGGTCGCCTGTCTGGTCAACCACGGCACCAACGACTGGCACCGCGCGCTGATGGCGCGCATCGCCGCCGAACAGCTCCTCCTCGGCTCCGCCACGACGGAGAAGGAGACCGGGGGCGACATCCGCAACAGCGTCTGCGCCGTCCAGGCTGAAGGCGAACGCTTCACCCTGGCGAAGAACGCCTCGGTCATCTCCTACGGCGACCAGTCCGACGTGATCCTGGTCACCGCGCGGCGCAACCCCGACGCGCCGTCGTCCGATCAGGCGCTGGTGGTGGTGACCAAGGACGATTACCGGCTGGAGAAGACATCGCTCTGGGACGCGATGGGCATGCGCGGCACCTGCTCCGACGGCTACCGGCTGGAGGCGGCGGGCATCATCGACCAGATCCTGCCCTTGCCCTATGCCGACCTGTCGGCCCAGACCATGCTGCCGGTGACCCACATCCTGTGGAGCAGCACCTGGCTAGGCATCGCCGCCGACGCGGTCAGCCGCGCCCGCGCCTTCGTCCGCTCGGAGGCCAAGCGCAAGCCCGGCACCACCCCGGCGTCCGCCGTGCGGCTGGCGGAGGCGACGGCCAAGCTGCAGCAGATGAAGGCCGTCATCCTCGCCGCGATCCGCCAGTACGAGATGGCCTGCGGCTCGCCGGAGCAGCTGACCAGCCTGTCCTTCGCCACGGCGATGAGCACGCTGAAGGTCACCACGTCGGAACTGGTGCGCGAGGTGGTGGAGGCGGCGATCCGCACCTGCGGACTGGCCGGCTACCGCAACGACACCCCCTACAGCCTGGGTCGCCACCTGCGCGACGCCCATTCCGCCGCGCTCATGATCGGCAACGACCGCATCATGTCGCATGTCGCCACTCAGCTTCTCGTCCAGCGGGACGGGTTGGGGCCCTTCGAATGAACATGGTCGACATCACCGCGGCCCAGGCCGCCTATCGCGACGCGTTGGTCGAAGCGGGCCTGCTGATTCCCACGGGCGTGGACGGCCTCTATGGCCGCAGCGGCGTCTTCGAGGATGTGGTGGAGCGTTTCGATGCCCTGGTCACCCGCTGGGGCGGCCAGGACGGGGCGGAGGTCATGCGCTTCCCGCCGGCCCTGAACCGCCAGTATTTCGAGGAAAGCGAATATCTGAAGAGCTTTCCCCATCTGGCCGGCACCATCCACAGCTTCGGCGGCGACGAGAAGGCGCACCGCACCCTGCTGCGCCGGCTGGAGGAGGGGCAGGACTGGACCGAGGATCAGGTCGCGACCGACGTGGTGATGACCCCGGCCGCCTGCTACCCGGTCTACCCCACCATCGCCCGGCGCGGCGCGCTGTCCGATGACGGCAAGCTGATCGACGTCTTCTCCTACTGCTTCCGGCACGAACCGTCGATCGACCCCGCCCGCATGCAGCTGTTTCGCATGCGCGAATACATCCGCATCGGCACCCCCGATCAGGTCGTGGAATTCCGCGAGCTGTGGCTGGAGCGCGGGCGCGAGATGATGGGCTCGCTGGAGGTGCCGCTGGACGTCGACGTCGCCAACGATCCCTTCTTCGGCCGGGCCGGCGCCATGCTGTCGAGCAGCCAGCGCGAGCAGAAGCTGAAGTTCGAGCTGCTGATCCCGATCACCAGCACTGAGAAGCCGACCGCCTGCCTCAGCTTCAACTATCACCAGGACCATTTCGGCCATCTGTGGGACATCCACACCGCCGACGGCGGCGTCGCCCACACCGCCTGCGTCGGCTTCGGCATGGAGCGCGTGGCGCTGGCGCTGTTCCGCCACCACGGCTTCGACACCGCGCAGTGGCCGGCCTCGGTCCGCAAGGTCCTGTGGGGGTGACCGCCAGCATGTGGACTCCGCACCGGCCCGACGGCTACGACCGCCATCCCCTGCACCAGGGTGAGCGGATTTGGCCGGAGACCAACTGCTACGTCGATTTGTGGATCGAGGCGCTGCACGCCCGCGGGTTGGAACCGCGGGCGATGCTGGGCTTCACCGTCACCCATGATTTCGAAGGCGACCAGTTCACCTTCTTCAAGGTGCCGCTGGAGGACCTGGAGACGCTCTACGGCCTGCGCGTGCAGGAGCTGGCGATCTACGACAGCGTCGAAACCCATGTGGCGGAGCAGTTGAAGCGCAGCCCGGCCAATAATCCTGGGGGCGGCGGTCTGGTGCTGGTGGAGGTCGACGGCTTCCACCTGCCGGACACCCGCGGCACCTCCTACGGCACCACCCATGTGAAGACGACGGTCGGCATCGTCCGCATCGATCCGGCCGCCCGGACGATGGATTACTTCCACAATGCCGGCTTCTACCGGCTGGAGGGCACCGATTACGAGGGCGTCGCCGCCGCGGCGGCCGGTCCGCTCTTCCCCTATGTCGAGTTCGTGAAGCCCGGCACCCCGCCGCTGGAAGGGAGCGCGCTGGTCACAGCGTCACTCGACCTGCTGCGCCGCCATCTCGCCCGCCGGCCGGCCGGCAATCCGGTGACCGCCTACCGGGCCGCCTTCCCGGAGCATCTCGACCGGCTGCTGGGCCGGCCGATGGAGTATTTCCACCTCTACGCCTTCAACCTGCTGCGTCAGCTCGGCGCCAATTTCGAACTGCTGGGCGCTTATGTCCGCTGGCTCGACGGCCCGGCGGAGGCGGTGGAGGCCTGCCAGTCCATCGCCGAGGGCGCCAAGGCGATGCAGTTCCAGCTGGCTCGCACCGTGGCCCGGCGCAAGGCTCCCGACCTGACCGACAGCTTCGACCGGCTGGAACGGGGCTACGACACCGTCCTGGGCAGTCTGGCCCGGCGATACGGGTGAGTGGCGATGGCCAGAATCCGAGCGGTCACGGGACAGCGGCGGACCCTTCTGGACCAGGGATGGACTCTGACCGTAGCGACGCCCGGCGGATCTGATGACGGGGAGGGCAGTGGTGTCGCGTCTGGCGATAATCGCCCTCTCCCGCCCCGGGAGAGGGAGGGGACCCACGAAGTGGGGAGGGTGAGGGGTGATCCAAGCATCCCGAACCGCATGGCCCCGAACCACATGGCTTCATGCCTGACCCCTCACCCTTCCCATGCTGCGCATGGGCCCCTTCCCTCTCCCGGGGCGGGAGAGGGAGGTATTGGAGAGGGCATCCCCGCCCCGGTGCCCGGTACCGCTGCGCAGGCGCTTCAGGCCGCCGGCCTGTGGTCGGCGGAGGACCCCGCTCCGCTCCATGACAGGGATGTCGTCTACCGCACCCGCCTGACCGGCCATGGCCCGCGCATCTTGCGTTTCCACGGCCTCGCCACCATCGCCGAGGTCCGGCTGGACGGTGAGCGCATCCTGACTTCCGACAGCATGTATCTGGCCCATGAGGTGCCGGTGACGCTGAAGGGCGAGGCGGAGCTGTCCATCCGCTTCCACGCCCTGCATCCGGTGCTGGCGGCGAAGAAGGGCCGCGCCCGCTGGCGGCCCAAGCTGGCCGAGCCGGCGGGCTTGCGCTTCGTCCGCACCACCTTGCTGGGCCATATGCCGGGCTGGTGCCCGCCGATCCACGCCGTCGGTCCCTTCCGCCCGGTGGAGCTGGTGGAGGAGACCGGGCCTTGTCGTGTGCTCGGCGCCGATCTGCGCAGCGGTTATGACGGGCGGGACGGCCATCTGTCGCTGCGCCTGACGGTGGAGGGGGCGGCGGCCGGCGCCACCGGATCGGTGGAGGTCGCCGGTCGGACGACACCGCTCGTCTTCGACGGCGTTGGCAATGGTGTTGGCGGCTTCCATGCCGACCTGACCCTGCCGGGCGTCGAGCCCTGGTGGCCGCACACCCATGGCGAGCCGGTCCTGCACGGCGTGGTTGTGCGGATTGGATCGGTTGAAGTCGATCTCGGCCGCGTCGGCTTCCGCTCGCTGGAGGTCGACCGTGGTCCGGATGGCAACGGCTTCGCCCTGCTGGTGAATGGCGTCCGCGTGTTCTGCCGTGGCGGCTGCTGGGTGCCGGTCGATCTGGTCGGGCTGTCGTCCGACCGCGCGGCCTGCGAACCCGAACTGCGGCGGATGAGGGAGGCCGGCGTCAACATGGTCCGCGTCGGCGGTACCATGCTGTATGAGGGCGACGCTTTCTTCGAACTGTGCGACGAGCTGGGCATCCTGGTCTGGCAGGACGCCATGTTCGCCAACTTCGATTATCCCACCGACGCCGCCTTCCTCGACAGCGTGCGGGCGGAAATCGCGCAGCTGCTCGACCGCACCCAGGCGTCGCCCTCGCTGGCGGTGCTGTGCGGCGGCAGCGAGATGGAGCAGCAGGCGGCCATGCTCGGCCTGCCCCGCGCCTCCTGGAGCCAGCCGGCCCTGACCGCGGTGATCGCGGAGGAAGCGGCGGCCCGGCGGCCCGACCTGATCCGCGTCGCCAACTCCCCCAGCGGTGGGGCGCTGCCCTTCATCGCCAATGCCGGGGTGACCCATTATTACGGCGTCGGCGCCTACATGAAGCCGCTGGAGGATGCCCGGCGTGCCGGCGTCCGTTTCGCCAGCGAATGCCTCGCCTTCGCCAATCTGCCGGAGGACGATCCGCTGGGCGTCCCGGCGCTCCACCATCCCCGCTGGAAGGAACGGGTGCCGCGCGACCCCGGCGCTTCCTGGGACTTCGAGGATGTGCGGGAGCATTATCTGGAAACGCTCTACGCCGTCGATCCGCGCCGCCTGCGCTACGAGGACCCCGACCGCTACCGCCGCCTGTCGCGCGCCGTGACCGGGGAGGTGATGCAGGCGGTGTTCGACGAGTGGCGCCGCCCCGGTTCGACCTGCGCCGGCGGGTTGGTCTGGCAGTGGCGCGATCCCTGGCCCAGTGGCGGTTGGGGCGGCGGTTGGGGCGCAGGCTGGGGTGTCGTCGCCGCCGACGGCACGCCGAAACCGGCCTGGCACGCCCTGAAGCGCGCCTTCCGCCCGCTGCGTGTGATCCTCACCGACGAAGGTGTCAACGGGCTGGCGGTGCATCTGGTCAACGACACCGCCCAACCGGTGGAGGCGTTGCTGCGGCTCACCGCATGGCGGGACGGGGCGGTTCCGGTGCTGAAGGCGGAGCGGCCGGTGACGCTGCCGGCGAGGGGTGCGATATCACTGCCCGCCGCCGAATTGTCCGACCGCTTTTTTGACACGACTTACGCCTACAGGTTTGGGCCTATTCCACACGATGTGGTGACGGCGCAATTGCTGTCGGCCGAAAGGGAAGCGGAACCAATTGACGAGTCTCATTATTTCCCCAAGGGACGCTCGCTGCCACGGTCCGATCTCGGTTTGACCGCGGTGGTGGGGGGCCAGGAAGGGGACTGGGCGTTGCGGCTCGCCACGGCGCGGTTCGCCTGTTCGGTGCATGTGGAGGACGAGCGGTTCCAGGCGGAAGACGCCTGGTTCCATCTTCCGCCCGGCGTCGAGCGGGTCGTCCGCCTGCGGCCGCGGGCAGGTCCGGGGGTTACGGACGGGACGGCATCGGCCGGACGATTGGTGCCGAACGGCGAGGTCCATGCGCTGAACGCGCTGGCGCCCGTCCGCTACAGGGGGAACGCATGAAGCCGACACCGGTGGTGTTCGATGGTTGTTTCGGATGGCTGCATCCGGCGCAGGGCCTGCGCGGGGTGGTCCTGTGCGGTGCCTACGGCTATGAAGAGCTGTGCGCGCACCGCGCCTGGAGAAGCTTCGCCGAAGGGCTGGCCGCGGCCGGGTTGCCGACATTGCGTTTCGATTATCCCGGATCCGGCGATTCGGCCGGGGAAGACAGCGACCCCGACCGGGTGCGCGCCTGGCTGGACGGCGTCAAGGCGGCGGTCCGCCGCCTGCGCGAGGACACCGGCGTCACCGAACTGACCCTGGTCGGCTACCGCATGGGCTCGCTGCTCGCCACGGCGGCGGCGCAGGAACTGGCGGAAGAGGGGCAGGGCGTCGACACGCTGGCTCTGGTGTCGCCGATCACCTCGGGCCGCAAGGCACTGCGTGAACTCCAGACCCTGGCGACCATCGTGCTGCGTCCGGTCTGCAATCCGGAGCCGCCGGAACGCGCCTCCTGGCTGAACGTGATCGGCATGCCGGTGACGCCCGAAACGGCGCTGGCGCTGGGTGCCCTCAACCCGTTCGACCGGCCGGCGCTGCCCGCGCCGCGCATCCTGATCGCCGACCGTCCGGAGGGGAAGACGCCGGTGAAGCTCGCCACCCGTTGGCGCGCCATGGGGGCGGTGGCGGAGCCGATGGGCGTCAGCGGCGTGATGGAACTGGTCCAGCAGCCCCAGGGCGCCCAGGCCGCCGCGGTGCTGGACCCGGTCCTGCGCTGGATCGCCGCCGGCCCGATCGCCAGCGGCGCCACCCCGCCGCCAGACCGCCCGGCCGGCCTGATGATGCCGACCGCGGTCGAACGTCCGGTCTTCTTCGGGTCGGCGCCGGAGCTGTTCGGCATCTATTGCACCCCGGTCCTGGCCGATCCCGCCGGCAACCGGCCCGCCATCCTGTTCCTCAACAGCGGCGCCACCCACCATGTCGGCTCCGGCCGCGCCACCGTGGTCCAGGCGCGGCGGCTGGCGGCGCGCGGCTATGCCTCGCTCAGGATCGATGCGGCCGGCATCGGCGACAGCCCCGACCGGCCCGGTTTCCCGGACAATCTGCTCTACAACAAGGAGGTTATCACCGACGTCCGCGCCGCGCTGAACTGGCTGGAGGGGCAGGGGCACGAGCGCGTCGTCGTCATCGGCCTGTGCGCCGGCGGCACGCCGGCCCTGCATGCCGGCCTGGGCGACGACCGCGTGGTCGGGCAGATCGTGCTGAATCCCGGCCGGTTCGAGCTGGGCGGCGGCATCGCCGTCATGGATCTGATGCGGTCGGTGGCCTTCCGCTCCACCAAGGAATATCTGCTGGAGGCGCTGAAGCCGGCCCGGCTGCGCGCCAGCATCCGCAAGCCCGCCCGGACGATCGGGCTGGCCAAGCGTCTGACCGGCCGCTTCGTCCGCAAGCTGCTTCTCCGCACCGGCCTGACCCGCCACGCCCTGCGCATGTTCCGCCGCCTGTCGGCGGAAGGCCGGCGGGTGCTGGTGGTCTACAGCAGCGGCGACATGACGCTGGCCGAATTCTACCTGCATCTCGGCGAGGGCGGCCGCGCCCTGGACGGCCTGCCCGGCATCGAGGTGGTCTATCTCGACCGCTCCGACCACAGCCTGACGGTGTGGGAAGCGCGCGACCGTTTGGACCGCCTGATCGATCGCCATCTGACCTGCCTGGAAACCGCCGCCCACTCAGATCCCGCCGCCTGCGGCCTCGCCGGCTGGAGCCTTGGCCTGCCATCGGGGGGCCTGCCGTCCGGCGAGCGGGTGGGGTAGGGGCGGGACGACGTGATGCGATAAATCAGATTTGCAGCGAGCCAATACATCTCAAGGGTTGATTGCTTGCCGCCACTGGCTGTCATCTCGATTGTAGGATATTCTGCCTTGGCCGAAAAAGCGAAACCCCAGGAGAGGCGCGGCACGCCTGTCCTGGGGCTCTATCTGTGTCGTGGGCGCGTACCTTGCGGCAGAGGGGCTTCACGACTTACAGGAAAACAATGGTGTTCAGGTGGAAGAAAGTCAACTCATTTTTGATTACAAAGATAATGTGGTTGATGCACTGGAAGCGACGATATCCAGCGATCGGTTTGCGACTTATCTAAAACCCGCAGGCTTCGACAAACGGTATGCCATACAGCTATATGTCTGGAATTCGAGATTATCTGAGGCGCTACATCTGCCACTTCAAACGGCGGAAGTAACATTGCGCAACTCTGTGAATGAACGTCTTTGTTATTTATACGGTGCAGAGTGGCCGACGAGTGAACGATTCCGTTCGGTGCTCGGCGAAGAGAGCGGCGCGAACTTAGATCGTGTCAGGGGACGTATTGTCAAGGCAAAATATGCCCCAGTGACGGGTCGCATCGTGGCCGGTCTGTCGTTCGACTTTTGGGCGTCACTGTTCAAGGGGCAATATGATCGCCCGATCTGGCAAACCGGGCTTCATGCGACCTTCCCTCTGCTTCCTGCCGGCACACGGCGTGGCGATGTCGCTGACTTGGTGAACAGGATCCGATGGCTGCGGAACCGAGTGGCTCACTATGAGCCAATCTTCAAGGAAGACTTGTCATATCTGCATACAATAATCATTCGGCTCATTTCCTTCCGATGCAGCCATACGGCTGACTGGGTACGGCATCACAGCATTTTGCCTGTTGTGATGCGCTCTCGCCCTGCCCCTGGACAGCGGGAGTCTGCCTTGGTGCCGGGGGAGTAAAGCTGCTGAGGAGCGGGTTACTTCCGACAGCAATGCTGATTCCCGTGAAATCCCATGTCCTCGGACCCCGGCTGTTTTGCTCCGATTCCGCTGCAAGGCTTCCTTTTACCCCAGCAGCTCCGCCAGCGACCGCGCCACCACCTGGGTCGCCCGGCGCAGGTCTTCCAGCACCAGCTTCTCGTCGGCGCGGTGGCCGTTGGCCTCCAGCAGGTCGCGCGGGCCGGCGCCGTAGAGGATGGTGGGGATGCCGGCCTCCGAATAATGGCGGGCGTCGGTGTAGAGCGGAATGCCGTTCTGGCCGACCGGCACGCCCAGCACCTCCTGCGCGTGCGCCGCGAACAGCGCCGCCAGACGCGGCGCGTCGCCGACCGAGCGGAAGGGGCGGGCCAGCAGGATGCGGCGGATGGTGACGCGGATGCCGTCCCGGCCGGCGGCGGCGCGCTCGATCAGGCCGCGCAGTTCGGCCTCCACCTCCGCCGGGTTCTCCTCCGGGATCATGCGGCGGTCGAGGCGGAAGGTGACGCGGTCGGGCACCACGTTGGTGTTGATGCCGCCCTGGATCAGCCCGACCGTCAGCGACGGATGGCTGATGCCGGTGACGGCGGAGCGGCGCGTCGCCAGCTCCGGCCGGTGGGCGTAGAGCGCCGTCAGGATGCCGGTCGCCGCCTCCAGCGCGTCATGGCCGGTGTCGGGGCGGGCGGCGTGGGCGGACTTGCCGTCGACCTGCACCTCCAGATGCAGGCAGCCATTGTGCCCGGTCACCACCGAATAGGCGAAGCTGGCCGACACCGCATAGTCCGGCTTGGAAATCCCCTGGTCGAGCAGCCATTTCGGCCCGATCTCGCCGCCGGCCTCCTCGTCATAGGTCAGGTGCAGCTCGACCGTTCCCTTCAGCGGGGCTTCGCTCGCCATCAGCGCCTGCAGCGCGAAGGCGTAGGTGGCGAAGTCCGACTTCGACACCGCCACGCCGCGGCCATACATCACGCCGTCGCGGATCTCGGCGCCATACGGATCGCTCGACCAGCCCTCGCCGGGTGGCACCACGTCGCCATGGGCGTTCAGCGCCACCGTCGGGCCATCGCCAAAGCGGTGGCGGATCACCAGATTGGTGGCGCTGATCATGCCGTTGGCCCGCACCAGCTCGGCCGGCACCGGATGGCGTTCCACCGTGAAGCCCATCGCCTCCAGCAGCTCGGCGGTGCGGACGGCATGGGGGGCGCAGTCGCCGGGCGGATTGTCGGACGGCACCTTCACCAGCTCCGCCAGGAAACGGACCTCGTCGTCGAAGCGGGCATTCACCGCCTCGTCCAAGGTGGCGGCGAGGGAGGGGGACAGGTCGGTCATGGCAGGCGGTCCGTCACGGGATGGAGGGGGAGGTTGCGGGCTGGAAATGGTCGACGAAGCGGGCGAGCACACGGACGCCGGCCTCGGCATCGGCGGCGGTGATGCGTTCGGCCGGGTTGTGCGATATGCCGCGTTCGCAGCGCACGAACAGCATGGCGATGTCGGTCAGCGCGGCCATCGCCATGGCGTCGTGGCCGGCGCCGCTCGGCAGCTCCGGCGCGTCCACTCCTTCGGCTGCGGCCGCGTCGGCGAACTGCGCCATCAGCGCAGGGTGACAGGCCACCGCCGGGCTTTCATGCAGCGTCTCGAAGCCGATGGCGACGCCGCGCGCATCGGCGATGGCCTCCAACCGGGCGCGGACGGCGCCGACCCGCTCCAGCCGCAGTCCATCGCGGTCGGCGCGCAGGTCGATGGTGAAGCGGACCTTGCCGGGAATGACGTTGGTGGCGCCGGGCGACGCCTCGATCCGGCCGACGGTGCCGACCAGCCGCTCCTGCCCGGAGCAGAGCTGCTCCACCGCCAGGATCATCTCGGCGGCTGCCGCCAGCGCATCGCGCCGCAGGGTCATCGGCACGGTGCCGGCATGGCCGGCCATCCCCTCCACCGTCACCGCCAGCCGGGTGGCGCCGGCGATGGCGGTGACGATTCCGACCGGCCGGCCCAGCGCCTCCAGCACCGGCCCTTGCTCGATGTGCAGTTCGACATAGGCCAGCACGGCGTGCGCCTCGTAGGCGGCACTCGCCCAGGCGGCGGGGTCGAGCCCGAAGGCGGCCATGGCGTCGGCCAGCCGCGTGCCGGCCGCATCGCGCGTCTCCAGCACCACGGGATCGAAGGTGCCGGCGATGGCGCGGCTGCCGATCAGGGTCGATTGGAAGCGCGTGCCCTCCTCGTCGCCGAAGCCGATCACCTCGACGGCGAAGGGCAGGCGCCGGCGGCGGGCGTTCAGGTCGGCGACCACGGCGATGCCGCTCAGCACGCCCAGCATGCCGTCATAGCGCCCGGCATCGCGTACGGTGTCGAGATGGGAGCCGATCAGCAGGGCCGGCAGTCCCGGCTGATCGCCCTCATAGCGGCCGATGACGTTGCCGACCGCATCCTCGCGCACGCTCATCCCCGCCTCGCGCATCCAGCCGGCGACGAGGTCGTTGGCGCGTCGGTGTTCCGGCGTCAGGTAGAGGCGCGACAGCCGGTCTTCCTCGGCGCTGACCGCCGCCAGCGCGTCGATGCGGTCGAGAAGGGCCGGTCCAGAGAGCGGGGATTCGGGCATCGGCGGGTCCGGACTGCGCTGGGGAAACGGGACGATGCCTCCGGTTATACGCCGAAGCCACCGCTCCGCCCTAGCCCCCGGCCGGTGAAGACAGTTTC
This sequence comes from Azospirillum sp. TSH20, assembly GCF_003115935.1. Lineage (NCBI taxonomy): Bacteria > Pseudomonadati > Pseudomonadota > Alphaproteobacteria > Rhodospirillales > Azospirillaceae > Azospirillum > Azospirillum sp. TSH20. The sequence goes on along the minus strand of NZ_LGQU01000016.1, from coordinate 30,110 downwards.
AAAGAATCCCGGAAAGGGGGGCATCCGGCGCCTTCCGATCATGCCGCAGCGCAAAAAGACAGGAGAAAGATCGTTGGGGGTGCCGAATATTGCCTACCACCCTCTGGAAGGCCGGTGGCAGACTTCATAAATGAAGCGGAACAAAATCTGCCGATATCCCTGTGATTTTGCTGCGAGTGCGAAAGAAACTGCTGAGGGGAGGTGCGTCCATGACGTCGTTCGATCCCGATATGCCTTTCGAAAACGCAACGCCGATTGGTCGCCCAATCGACCGATCTCTGGCTGGCCGAAAAGGTGGCGGCCTTTGGTTCAACGACCGGACCGAACTGGCCCAAGCCCGCACGCTGGCGGGATGGATCATGATTCTGGCGGAAGACCGCGGGCTGGACGACCGCCAACTGGCTGTCGCGACCGGGCTCGACCTTGAGGATGTGCGGGCGGTGCGGGAGGGGGCGGTGGCGATGCTGCCGCCCCGGCTGCTGAACGGCGCGCTGGCAAGGCTGGAGGGCCGGAACGACGAAGGGCGGCTGCAATAGCTGCAGGCCGCCCTTCCCAACGCTGAAAAACCCAAACCGGAAATGCTGAGGCGTCGCGTCAGGCGACGGCCAGCACGTCCACATACATGTTGGCCGGGGCCGACAGGTGGATGCGGTACAGCATGCCGGACTGGTCGACGATGATGTCGGCGACCGGGTTCTTGGTCGACAGGTCGGTCACCGCGGCGCGGACGTTGCGCGGCAGTTGGTCCAGCGCGACATCGCGGTAGCCGGACTTGTCGGAAAGCTTGATGGTCTTGTTGCCCATGATGGCAGCTGCTCTGTTCCAGAAGGCTTGAGAGGGGATACTCGATTGGCCGCGGGACAATGGTCCCAGCCGGTTAACCAACGGTTAAGTATCCCCTCCGGCCTTCCGGTCCTTCGCGCAGGGCAGCAGCGCTTCCGGTGCAGGAGGGGCGGGCGCCCCTCCCAAGCCGTTGAGTCAGCGCCGGTCGCGCCGGTCGCTGCCGGCCATGGCGTCACTGCGCTGCAGGGTGTCGTCTTCCGGCAGCGGCTGCTTGCCCAGCACCATGGAGCTGTTGTCGAGCGCGGCCACCATGGCGTCCCGCGCCGGGGCGCCGGGGCCGGTCACGCTGCCCTCGCCCTGTGGGGCTGCCGGCTCCACCCGCTCGCCCATTCCGACGCTGGTGGTCTGGCCCGGCGCAGTGCGCCCGGCGACCCGCAAATCGTTCTGCACATGGCCGACGCCCGACACGCTTTCGGCGATGTCCTCCGCCCGGCGGCGGGCGGCGCGGTCCTCCACGGTGCCGGACAGCGTCACCTCGCCGCCCTCCACCTTCACGCCGATGTCCGAGGCATCGATGTGGTGGTCGTCGGTCAGGCGTTCGTTGATGTCCTCCAGGATGCGTTCGTCGGAGCGGCGGTAGTTGCGCGGGCCGACGCCGCGATAGCGGGCCTGCGGGCTCATCTTGACGAACTCTTCGCTCCAGGGATGGCGGTGCATGGCGGCCTCCGTTTCATGGTTTGGGGATCGTTGGCCGTTCAACAGCCGGCGCGCGCGGCCCGTTCCGAAACCTTGCCGGAAGACGGCAGCGCGCCGCGCATGACGGCTACCGCTCAAAAAAGCCGCAACCAAGTCAACGGTCGGGAGTTGGGTTCGAAAAGGGCTTTGGCTGAGGACGTGCCATGACACATTCAAAACGAAGCGTCGCCCTCTGGGCGATGGTCATCCTGCTGGCGTTGCTTGGGCTCGGCTCGCTGGGCGGCGGGCTGTGGCTGATCCTGCTGGGCGGGTCCTGGTACTACGCCATCGCCGGCGTGCTGTTTCTGGCAACCGCCGTGCTTCTGGCGAAGTGCTCGCCGGCGGCGCTGTCGATCTATGCGCTGCTGGTGATCGGCACGCTGATCTGGGCGCTGTGGGAGGTCGGGCTGGATTGGTGGCCGCTGTCGGCGCGCGGCGACGTGGTCGCGGTGATCGGCTTCCTGCTTCTGCTGCCCTGGGTCACCCGCCGCCTGGGCGAGCGTGAACCGATGGCCGGCGAACGGGCGCCGGGCGCCTATCCCGTCGGCGTCTTCCGCGGCACCGGCATCCCGCTGACCGCCTCGCTGGTGATCGTGCTGCTGGTCGGCGTCGCCTCCTGGTTCACCGATCCGCACCGCATCGACGGAACGATCCCGACGCGGCAGCAGACCGCTTCAGCCTCGGATGCAGGCGCCGGCTCCGGCCCCGCGATCCCGGACGGGGAGTGGCAGGCTTACGGCCGGACCGGCTACGGCCAGCGCTATTCGCCGCTGACCGGCATCACGCCGGAGAATGCCGACAAGCTCCAGGTCGCCTGGACCTATGAGACCGGCGACCTGCGCGGCCAGCCCGGCGATCCCAAGGAAACCACCTTCGAGGTGACGCCGCTGAAGATCGGGAACCGCCTGTTCCTGTGCTCGCCGCACCAGCATGTGATCGCGCTGGATGCGACCACCGGCACGGAGGTGTGGCGCCGCGATCTGAAGATCGACCAGAAGCAGCTGGCGCTGCAGCACCTGACCTGCCGTGGCCTGTCCTACCATCCGGCCCAGCAGGCGGCCCAGCAGACCGCCGGTTCCGGCTCTCCGCCTTCCGCTTCGGCGGCGGGCGGCGCCTGTGCCGCCAAGCTGTTCATGCCGACCGCCGATGGCCGTCTGGTCGCGCTGAACCCGGAAGACGGGTCGATCTGCACCGGCTTCGGCCAGGACGGCCAGATCAACCTGTGGGCCAACATGCCGAATGTCCGGCCCGGCGCCTATTATTCGACCTCCCCGCCGGTGGTGACGGCGAATCTCGTCATCGTCGGCGGCACGGTGCTGGACAATGTGTCGGTCCACGAGCAGTCGGGCGTGATCCGCGCCTTCGACGTTAATGATGGCCATCTGGTGTGGAACTGGGATTCGGCGAAACCGGACCAGACCGCGCCGATCCCCGACGGCCAGACCTACACCGCCAACTCGCCCAACAGCTGGTCGATCTCCAGCGTCGACGAGGCGTTGGGCATGGTCTATGTGCCGCTGGGCAACCAGCCGCCCGACCAGTTCGGCGGCAACCGCAGCCCGGCGGTGGAGCGCTTCTCCTCCTCCGTCGTGGCGCTCGATCTGGCGACGGGGCAGGTGCGCTGGGTCTTCCAGACCGTGCATCACGATCTGTGGGACTATGACGTGCCGGCGCAGCCCAGCCTGATCGACCTGACCGTCGACGGACAGACCGTTCCGGCCCTGGTCCAGCCAACCAAGCAGGGCGAGCTGTTCGTGCTGGACCGCCGCACCGGCAAGCCGATCCTGCCGGTGACCGAGAAGCCGGCGCCGCAGGGAGCCGCCGAGGGCGATCATGCCGCCCCGACCCAGCCGGTCTCCGCCCTGTCCTACGACCCGCCGCCGCTGACCGGGGCGGACATGTGGGGGGCGACGATGTTCGACCAGCTCGCGTGCCGCATCGCGCTGAAGCGCCTGCGCTATGACGGCCGCTTCACCCCGCCGTCGCTGCAGGGCTCGCTGGTCTATCCCGGTAATTTCGGCGTGTTCAACTGGGGCAGCGTCGCCGTCGACCCCAAGCGCCAGATCGCCTTCACCACGCCGGCCTATCTGGCCTTCGTTTCGCAGCTGGTGCCGCGCCAGAACGACACCGAGCTGTATGTCCAGGGCGGCGAGCGGCCGAAATTCAGCCTGCCGGCGCTGAACGAGAATTTCGGCGCCCCCTATGCGGTGAAGCTCGCCCCCTTCGTCTCGGTCCTGGGCCTGCCCTGTCAGGCGCCGCCCTGGGGCTATGTCGCCGCGGCCGACCTGACGACCGGCAAGATCGTCTGGAAGCACAAGAACGGCACCACCCGCGACGCTTCGCCGGTGCCGCTGCCCTTCCGCATGGGCGTGCCCAACCTGGGCGGCCCGATCATGACCGCGGGCGGCGTGGCCTTCCTGTCCGGCACCATCGACTATTATGTCCGGGCCTACGACGTTTCCACCGGCAAGCAGCTGTGGGAAAGCCGCCTTCCGGCCGGCGGTCAGGCCACCCCGATGACCTACCAGGGCGAGGACGGCCGGCAATATGTGCTGGTGGTGGCCGGCGGGCACGGTTCGCTGGGGACCAAGGCGGGCGATTCGGTGATCGCCTATGCATTGCCGAAGTGAGGGGGTGTCGGCTTCGATTGCCCCCACCTAACCTCCCCCGCTGGGCGGGGGAGGGACTGCCGCCGCTCTCCCGCATCAGCACTTGCTCCCTCCCCCGCCCAGCGGGGGAGGGTTGGGGTGGGGGCAAGTGCTGTTGGGGCAATCGAAGCCAACCCCTCCCCAACAATGCCAACAAAAAAGCCCGCCCCGGTTCCCCAGGGCGGGCCTTCAAACAAACCCAGCAAATCCTCAGCGCGTCGGCACCGGCGGCGTCTGCGAGTAGTCGTAAAATCCGCGGCCGTACTTCTTGCCGATCCAGCCGGCCTCGACATACTTCACCAGCAGCGGGCAGGGGCGGTACTTGCTGTCGGCCAGCCCTTCATACAGAACCTGCATCACCGCCAGACAGGTATCCAGGCCGATGAAGTCGGCCAGTTCCAGCGGGCCCATCGGGTGGTTGGCGCCCAGCTTCAGCGCGGTGTCGATGGCCTCGACGCCGCCGACGCCCTCATAGAGGGTATAGACGGCTTCGTTGATCATCGGCAGCAGGATGCGGTTGACGATGAAGGCCGGGAAATCCTCGGCCACCGCGGCGGTCTTGCCGATGGCGAGCGTCAGTTCCTTGATGGCGTTGAAGGTCGGCTCGTCGGTTGCGATGCCGCGGATCAGCTCGACCAGCTGCATCACCGGCACCGGGTTCATGAAGTGCATGCCCATGAACTTGGCCGGACGGTCGGTCGCCGCCGCCAGACGGGTGATCGAGATCGACGAGGTGTTCGTCGCGATCAGCGCCTCCGGCTTCAGGTGCGGGACCAGCTTCTTCAGCAGGTCGCGCTTCAGCGCCTCGTTCTCGGTCGCGGCTTCGATCACCAGATCGGACTCGCCGAACACAGACAGGTCGGTGCCGGTCACGATCCGGCCGAGGGCGGCGGTCTTCGCCTGCTCCTCCATCTTGCCCTTCTGGATCTGCCGGTCGTAATTCCGGCCGATGGAGGCGAGCGCCTTTTCCAGGACCGCGTCGCTGATGTCGGACAGGACGACATCATAGCCGGCCTGGGCGCAGACCTGGGCAATACCGCTGCCCATCTGGCCGGCGCCGATGATGCCAATCTTCTTGATCGTGGTCATGGAGGCTGTCCCGCGAAGGATGTGGGTAAAATGGTCCACCGCGGCGGGCACCGGGTCATGCCGGTGACCGCCGCGGCGGTCCGGATCAGCGCGCCTTATCCAAGCTTTTCCGTCAGCTCCGGCACGGCCTTGAACAGGTCCGCGACGAGGCCGTAATCGGCGACCTGGAAGATGGGCGCTTCCTCATCCTTGTTGATCGCGACGATGACCTTGCTGTCCTTCATGCCGGCGAGGTGCTGGATCGCACCCGAGATGCCGACGGCGATGTACAGCTCCGGCGCCACGATCTTGCCGGTTTGCCCGACTTGGTAGTCATTCGGCACGAAACCCGCGTCGACGGCGGCGCGCGAGGCACCCACCGCGGCACCCAGCTTGTCGGCCAGGGCCTCCAGCATCGGGAAATTGTCGCCCGACTGCATGCCGCGGCCACCCGACACCACCACGCGGGCGGCGGTCAGCTCCGGACGCTCCGACTTGGTCAGCTCGGCCGAGACGAAGCTCGACAGGCCGGCCGCACCGGCGCCCGACACCGCTTCGACAGCGGCCGAACCGCCTTCGGATGCTGCGGTCTCGAAGGCGGTGGTGCGGACGGTGACGACCTTCACCGGGTCGGCCGACTGCACGGTGGCAATCGCGTTGCCGGCGTAGATCGGCCGCTCGAAAGTATCGGCCGACACCACGGCGGTGATGTCGGAGATGGCGGCGACGTCCAGCAAGGCGGCGACGCGCGGCAGAAGGTTCTTGCCGACCGAGGTGGCGCCGGCCAGCACATGGCCGTAACCTCCCTTGGCGACGGAAACCACCAGCGGGGCGACGTCTTCCGGCAGCTGGTGCTCGTAAGCGGCATCGTCGGCCAGCAGCACCTTGGCGACGCCGGCGACCTTGGCGGCCGCATCGGCGGCGGCCTGCGCGCCCTTGCCGGCGACCAGGATGTGGATGTCGCCACCGATCTTGGAAGCGGCGGTAACGGCGTTCAGCGTAGCGGGCTTCAGCGAGGCGCCGTCGTGTTCCGCGATGACGAGAATGTTGGCCATGGTCAGTTCATCCCCCTCAGATCACGCGCGCATCGTTCTTGAGCTTGTCGACCAGCGTGGCGACGTCCGGCACCTTGATGCCGGCCTGACGCTTCGCCGGCTCGGTGACCTTCAGCGTGGTCAGGCGCGGAGCGACATCGACGCCCAACGCATCCGGGGCGACGGTCTCCAGCGGCTTCTTCTTCGCCTTCATGATGTTCGGCAGCGAGGCATAGCGCGGCTCGTTGAGGCGCAGGTCGGCGGTGACCACCGCCGGCAGCTTCAGCTCGACCGTCTCCAGACCGCCGTCGATCTCGCGGGTCACCGCGACCTTGCCGTCGCCGGCAACGATCTTGGAGGCGAAGGTGCCCTGACCCCAGCCCAGCAGCGCGGCCAGCATCTGGCCGGTCTGGTTGCAGTCGTCGTCGATCGCCTGCTTGCCGAGGATGACGAGGCCGGGGGCCTCCTTCTCGACCAGGGCCTTCAGCACCTTGGCGACGGCGAGCGGCTCGGTCGTCACGTCGGTCTGCACCAGGATGGCGCGGTCGGCACCCATGGCGAGAGCGGTGCGCAGGGTCTCCTGGGCCTGGGTCGGGCCGACGGACACGACGACGATCTCGGTCGCCTTGCCGGCTTCCTTCAGGCGCACGGCTTCTTCGACGGCGATCTCGTCGAAGGGGTTCATGCTCATCTTCACGTTGGCGGTCTCGACGCCGCTGCCATCCGCCTTGACGCGGATCTTCACGTTGTAGTCGACCACTCGCTTAACGGGGACGAGGACTTTCATAACTCACCCTGGCTGCTGAGCGCGCGCCTGTTACGGCGAACACCGCGAAAATTGCTGTGGTTGCGAACGGACCATAGGATCTGGCATTACCACTGTCAATGACGCGCCGGATGCGCGGGCCGCGTCGTGTCGTGGCCTCTTTGTCGCGGTCCGGACGTGTGGGCACCGCAACAGCTCAGCGGTTGGCGCCGGGCACCCACAGCACGTCGTCCGCCCCGTTGCGGTTCACCACCCGGCTCAGCACGAACAGATGGTCCGACAGCCGGTTGACGTATTTCAGCGCCGCCGGCGTCACCGGCTCGTGCCGCGCCAGATCGGTCATCAGCCGTTCCGCCCGGCGCACGACGGTGCGCGCCAGATGCAGATGCGCCGCCGCCGGAGAGCCGCCGGGCAGGATGAAGGAGGTCAGCGGCGCCAGATCGGCGTTCATCGCGTCGATCTCCGCCTCCAGCCGGTCGACCTGGGCCTGGACGATGCGCAGCGGCGGGTATTTCGGCTCCTCCTCCTCCGGCGTGCAGAGGTCGGCGCCCAGATCGAACAGGTCGTTCTGGATGCGGCCCAGCATGGTGTCGGCTTGCGTCAGGCCGGCGGTGTGCAGGCGCGCCATGCCGATGACGGCGTTCGCCTCGTCCACCGTGCCATAGGCGGCGACGCGGCGGTCATGCTTCGGCACCCGGCTGCCGTCGCCGAGCGAGGTTTCGCCGGCGTCGCCGCCGCGCGTGTAGATCTTGGTCAGCTTCACCATGGGGAACCGTCAGCCTTTGGTCAGGATGGCGAGAACGAACAGCAGCAGCGCCGCACCCTGCAGCATCACGCGCAGCCGCATCGCCTTGTTGGAGCGGCGGGGATCGCCCCGGCCGCCGCGGGCCATGAAGAAGAGGCCGACGAACAGCGAGCCGACCACCGCCAGCATCGCCATGACCATCAGGATGGGGAAAAGATTTTGCATGGCCCCACTATATCCCAGCATCCGGCCCGCGCCTATGGCGACGCGGGCCCTTGAAATCGGTGTTCCGGGTAATCCCCCGGTTGCCAACGCCGCCGGACCGCATAGAGTGCGCGGCGTCGGGATCGGCGGATAGAGTGGAGATGCAGGCGATGCGGCGGCGGACTTTCCTGAAGACGGCCCTGAAGGCGACCGCGGTCGCCGCGGCCGGCACCGGCGCCTTCACGGCGCTGAGCCGCAAGTCCGTCCAGGCGGCCCCCGGAACCGCGGCGCCGTCGATGTCCTTCCCCGATGATTTCCTGTGGGGTGTCTCCACCTCCAGCTACCAGATCGAAGGCGCCGTCGCCGAGGATGGGCGCGGCGCAAGCGTCTGGGACACCTACAGCCATTCCTACGGGCGAATCGCCAACGGCGACACCGGCGACGTGGCTTGCGACCATTACCACCGCTATGCCGAGGATGTGGAGCTGATGGCGCGGGCCGGGATGAAGGCCTACCGCTTCTCCATCGCCTGGCCGCGGGTGATGCCGCAGGGCACCGGTGCGGTGAATGCCAAGGGGCTGGACTTCTACGACCGGCTGACCGACACGCTGCTGGCGAAGGGCATCCAGCCCTGGCCCTGCCTGTTCCACTGGGACCTGCCGCAGGCCCTGCAGGACCGCGGCGGCTGGACCAACCGTGACATCGCCGGCTGGTTCACCGATTACGCGCTGGCGGCGACCGCCCGGCTGGGCGACCGCGCCAAGCACTGGGTGATGCTGAACGAGCCGTCGGTGGTCGCCATCTTCGGCCACGGCACCGGCGGGCATGCGCCGGGGCTGACCGGCCGCGAGAATTGCCTGAAGGCGATCCACCACCAGAATCTCGCCCAGGGCACCGCGCTGGCGGCGCTCCGCAAGGCGGGCGGCAGGAACTGGCAGCTCGGCACCGTGCTGTCGCTGCAGCCGTCCTGGCCGGTCGGCGGACTCGACTCGAACTATCCGGCCTCGCTGATGTGGGATGCGGTGTGGAACCGCTCTTGCCTCGACCCGCTGTTCAAGGGCCGCTTCCCGGAGTTGCTGGAGGCCGATTTCGCCCGCATCGCCCGGCCCGACGATCTGGCGCGCATCAAGCAGCCGGTCGACTTCCTCGGCGTCAATTACTACAGCCGCATGCACCAGCAGCCCGATCCGCAGGGGCTGTTCGGCACCGGCTACGGCTCGGCGCCGGAGGGCACGCGCAAGACCGGCATGGACTGGCCGGTGGAGCCGGACGGGCTGAGCGAGATCCTGGCCGAACTGCAGGAAAACTACGGCAATCCGCCGGTCTATGTGACGGAGAACGGCGCCGACTATCCCGACAGCATCGGCCCGAGCGGCCGTGTCGAGGACCGCGACCGCATCGCCTATCTGCGCGATCATCTTCTGGCCGCCGGCAAGTCGATCGACGAGGGCTGCAACCTCAAGGGCTATATGACCTGGACGCTGCTGGACAATTTCGAATGGTCGGAGGGCTACCGCCGCCATTTCGGTCTGGTCCAGGTCGACCGCAAGACGATGGCCCGCACCCCCAAGGCCAGCTACGACTGGTACGCGTCGGTCATCCGCAACAACGCCGTTCCACTGGCCTGAGGGCGGCGCTAGACTGCGGCCATGCCGTCCCCCCGCCCGCCCCAGCCGACCCGATTCGCCATCCAGAAGGCGCGTGGCAAGGGGTGGAAGACTCTGGAGGTCGGGGAGGAGCTGGCCCAAGCCAAGGCGCGCTTCGACCGGATGGTCGGCGTCAACCCGCGGGCCTATTTCCGGCTGATCCAGCTCGATTACAACGCCGATTCCGCCTATGAGGGGATGGAGTTCAACTGGACGCTGATCGAGCTGTACGACCCCTCCAAGGGCGGAAGCGTCCGGCCTCCACCGAAGCCCGCTCCCTCGACGGCGGGCAAGCCGAAGGGCAAGCGCAAGTCCGCTGAACCGGTCGCCCTGCCGCTGCGCATCTATCTGACGGTGATCCTGATCGGCACGCTGGCGGGCGCCCTGGCCTACCTGCATTTCGCCGGCGGGAAATAACGGCCGGGCGGCAAGGCGTCACTCCGCCGTATAGCCCTTGCGGCGCATGCACAGCGCGAACATCTCCCTGCGATAGCCGAACTGCGGCGTTTCCGGCAGCGGGCGCAGGGGATAGCCGCGCAGGCGCATGGTGTTGTCAACCTGCTCGGTGCATTCGTCATAGGCGACGGTCGGCACCTCCGGGCTGGCGGTCCACTCGCGGTAGGATGGCGGGCTGCTGCAGCCGGACAAGAGGGCCATGGCGGACAGGGCCGCAAACAGGCAGGTCACCCCCGGCAAAACCGGCAGGAGTCGCGGGCGTGCGGTGTCGGTCCCGGTCATGGCTTGCGTCTCGCTCCTTTTTCGCCCCCGATTTGACGCTACCACGGCCGGGGCTTTCCGATCCATTTTCGCGCACCATTTCCGGGAACGCGCCTTTTCGGCAACGCTGCGCGGCGGACAACGCAGACGCACCAAAATCGCCGCCGGAAATGCGACGCAATCTGGTAACACGATCCAGTTTCCCCGATTCGGGGGGAGTGTCGTGGCTCTGAAGTCGGTCTGGCGTCACGGACGGAGGGAGAGGCAATGTCTGGGATTTCGCGGCGGGTGCATGGTGGCGCCGCGGTGGCGGCTGTCGCGGTGGTGGTATCGGCTCTGACCATGGGAACGCCCGCTCCGGCTAGGGCGGAGGCATCGGTCGCCGACATCCAGTGGGCGCAGACCATCCTGAAGGAAAAGGGCTTCAACATCGGCGGCCGGGCCAAGGGCCAGATGACGCCGGAAACCCGCTCCGCCCTCAGCGCCTATCAGAAGTCGGTCGGCCTGCCCGCCACCGGCAACCTCGACCAGGCTACCATCGCCAAGATGATGGGCGAGCGCGAGAAGAAGGCCTCGCCGACCATGGGCAGCCTGTCCAAGAGCCAGGTCGGCCAGACCCGCCACGAGAAGGAGGTGACTCCGCGCGCCGCCCCGACCGGCCGGGTCGAGTCGGGCAACGAGAGCGTCGGCGGCATGGCCCAGTTCGGCGGCGCCCCGGTGTCGTCCTCGTCGTCCTCTTCCTCTTCGGCCAGCCACAGCGCGCCCACCACCGCCCCGGCGGCGCGCCCGTCGGCGAGCGCCCCGGCGTCCGCTGCGGCGCCTTCCGTCCCGACGCCCCAGAGCGCGTCGCGCCCGTCGGCCAGCGCATCGGCCAGCGCGTCCGAGGGGCCGGTCCCGCAAGCCGCGCCGCGCGGGGCGGTGTCGGCGACCACGCCCGACGGCAAGCCCGCCCCGCTGGAGGAGCCGGTTGCGGTCGGCGCGGCCCCCTCGGTCTGGCAGTCCAACGCGGCGCGCGCCGGTGTCGCCGGTCTGATCGCCGCGACGCTGGGCGGGATCGGCTTCGCATGGTGGCGCAGCGGCCGGGGCGTCAATCCGCTCAGCCGCACACCGGCCGGCGACGACCGCCCGCGCGACACCCGCGTCGAGCCGAGCTTCGGCAGCCCGCGCCGCCGGGAGGAACTGACACCGGGTCCGCGGCTGACGGCAGAGGCGCGGCGGCGCTGAGCTTCGGCCCCCTCCCTCCCGCTTCGCGGGTCCCTCCCTCCCCCGCCTTCGGCGGTAGAGGGCAAGTATGCGGTGCGGCGGCAGTCCCCTCTCCCACCGAAGGTGGGGGAGGGTTAGGGAGGGGGCAAAATGCCTCCCGCCCCCCTCACATCATCATCGGGCAGCCGCCCCCGCCGCAGCCGCCCGGCGCGCAGGCGGGGGCGGGCGCCGGCTTCGACTTGCCGACGCGCGGTGCCATGATGGCCTTGGCGACCTCGGTGCCGCCGCAGGACGGGCAGGGAATGCCGGCGGCCTTCTTGGCGTCGTAATCGGCCATGTTGTCGAACCACTGGTCGAAATCATGGCCGCAGGCGCAGTGCAGGGCGTAGACGATCATGGTGAAGCCTCGGAAAGCGGAAACCCGGCCGTCTTCTAGCCAAGCCTCCGGCGCCCCGCCAGGATCTGCATCAATCGACCATCACCGTGACTCGGTCACGCCCACCCGCGCGCACATCGACAGCAGCGGGCAGCTGGAGCAGCGCGGCCGCTCTCCGGTGCAGACCCATTTGCCGAAGGGCACCAGCCGCTCGTTGATCTCCACCCAATAGCGCTTCGGCAGCACCGCCAGCAGCGCCGCCATCGTCTTCTCCGGCGTGCGCGCCGACACATAGCCCCAGCGGTTGGTGACGCGGTGGACATGGATGTCGACCGCCAGCGCCGGAATGTCGAAGCCGACCGCCAGCGTCAGCGCCGCGATCTTCGGCCCCACCCCGCGGAAGCGCATCAGCCCGTCCGGCGTGTCCGGCACCTCGCCGCCATGCTCCTCGACGATGCGGCGGGACAGGTCGCGGATGTCGCGGGCCTTCGGCTCGGGGAAGGTGGCGCCGTGCAGCAGTTCCACCAGCCGGTCCTCCGGCAGGGCGGCCATGGCGGCGGGGGTGGCGGCCACCGCGAACAGCCGCTCGGAAACCACCAATGTCGTCTCATCCCGCGTCCGGGCGGAGATCAGGCTGGCGACCAGCTGCTCGAACGGGGAGGCATGGCCGCGGTCGCGCAGCTCGAACATCGCCGCCTTGGGATAGGGGGCGACGGCGATCCGCAGGCGGCGGAACGCCTCGTCGATGTCGAAGGTCTGGGACGCCGCGGACTGCAAACTCACGGGAGCCGTCTCCGGGAACGGGCTGAACGGACCGGGCGTCACGCAGGACCCCCATCCGACAACTCGCGACTCCCGGCGATGTTCCGGTCAGAGCGCCTTGATCTGCATCTTGATCGGCCCGTCCGCCCGGCCATGGACGAACTGGTCGACATAGGCGTTGCCCGAATTGTCGATGTCGCGGGCGTGGCCGGTCCAGATGATGCGGCCCTGATAGATCATGGCGACGCGGTCGGCGATCTTGCGCGCCGACGCCATGTCGTGGGTGATGGTGACGGCGGTGGCGCCGAGATCCTTCACGCACTGCACGATCAACTCGTTGATGACGTCGGCCATGATCGGGTCGAGGCCGGTCGTCGGCTCGTCGAAGAAGATGATTTCCGGCTCGTCGGCGATGGCGCGGGCAAGGCCGACGCGCTTCTGCATGCCGCCCGACAGCTCCGCCGGCGACAACTCCGCCACGTCGGGGGTGAGGCCGACCGCGCCCAGCTTGGCGATGGCGATCTCCTTGGCCTGGGCACGCGGCATATGCTCGCCCTGGATCAGGCCGAAGGCGACGTTTTCCCAGACCGGCAGGCTGTCGAACAGCGCGGCGCCCTGGAACAGCATGCCGAACTTGTGCAGCATCTTCTCCCGCTCGCGCGAGCGCAGCCGGGTCGTCTCGACGCCGTCGACCTGGATCGAGCCGGCATCCGGCGTCAGCAGGCCGAGGATGCTCTTCAGCATCACCGACTTGCCGGTGCCCGACCCGCCGATGACGACCAGCGACTCGCCCTTCGCCACCTCCAGATCGATGCCGTTCAGCACCTTCTTCGGGCCGAAATGCTTGGTAACGCCCTTGAGCGCGATCTTGGGGACAGTGGTCATGAACTGGCGCTCACTTGGTCGAGAAGAAGAGGCCGGTGATGAGATAGTTCCACACCAGGATCATGATCGACGCCGACACCACCGCGTTGGTGGTCGCAGCACCGACGCCCTGGGCGCCGCCCTTGGAGTGGTAGCCGTGGTAGCAGCCCATCAGCGCGATCAGGAAGCCGAAGATCGCCGCCTTGACCAGACCGGAGATCACGTCCAGCGGTTCCAGGAATTCCCAGGTGCGGTTGATGTAGCTGGCGGCGTTGAAGTCCAGCCGGTAGACGCCGACCAGGAAGCCGCCGAACACGCCGATGATGTCGGCGACCACAACCAGCAGCGGCACCATGGTCAGGCCGGCGATCAGCCGCGGCGCCACCAGATACTTGTGCGGGTTGGTCGACAGGGTCGACAGCGCGTCGATCTGCTCGGTCACCCGCATGGTGCCGATCTCCGCCGCCATGGCGGCGCCGATGCGGCCCGCGACCATCAGGCCGGCCAGCACCGGACCCAGCTCCCGCGTGATCGACAGCACCACCACGGTGGCGATGGCCCCCTCCGCCTGGAAGCGGGAGAAGCCGCTATAGCTCTGCAGGGCCAGCACCATGCCGGTGAACAGCGCCGTCAGCCCGACCACCGGCAGCGAGTAATAGCCGATGTCGATCATCTGCCGCAGGATCTGCCGTGGATAGAGCGGCGGACGCACGCAGTGCGACAGGGCGGATCCGGTAAACAGGGCAAGGCGTCCGGTCGCTTCCAGGAAGATCAGGAAGGCCCGGCCGGTAGCGGCGAGGAAACCCATCAGTCGGCCCGCATCCTTGGTTAGAGACTCGTTTGGGCGATGCGGTCATAGCACCGATGAGCGCCTAGGTCATCCTTGGACTTTGCAGGGGAGGGGAGACGGGCTGTAGCGGTGATCTCGCCCTCTCTCCCCCGGGGAGAGGGAGGGGACCCGCGCCGCAGGCGTGGGGAGGGTGAGGGGGGTGCACAGGGTGGATTAGGTGGAGAGCGGAGAGTGCGCGATTCTTGAGGATCCTCGCCACGCATCCCCCTCACCCTGACCCTCTCCCCGGGGGGGAGAGGGGACTGGGGGATTACCCACCCATATAAACCCGGTGATAGCGTCGGCCGAGCGAGGTCAGGATCTCGTAGCCGATGGTCCCGCCCTCCGCCGCCACGGTGTCGACCGGGCGGTTCGGCCCGATCAGCTCGACCAGCCGGCCGGCATGGGCCACCGACTCCGGCAGGCCGGTGACGTCGATGGTGATGAGGTCCATCGAGATGCGGCCGACGATGGGGGCGGCGACGTCGTCGACGAAGATGTGCCCCTTGCCGCCGAGCGAGCGCATGTAGCCGTCGGCATAGCCGACGCCGATGGTGGCGATCCGCGCCGGGCCGGTGACCTTGTGGGCGGCGCCATAGCCGACCGTCATCGGGGCATCGCAGTTGCGCACCTGCAGCAGCTTGGCATCCAGCCGCACGGTGCCCCGCATCGGATTCGGCAGATGCGGCGTCGGGTTGACGCCGTAGAGCGCGCAGCCCGGCCGGGCGAGGTCGAAATGGTGATCCTTGCCGTGGAAGATGCCGGACGAGTTGGCGAAGCTCGCCTTCGCCTTCGGCAACTGCACCAGCGCCGCGCGAAAGCGGTCGAGCTGCTCGCCGGTCATCGGGCTGTCGAACTCGTCGGCGCAGGCGAGGTGGGTCATCCAATAGCGGACGTCGATCCCCTCAAGCCGGCCCTGCTCCGCCGCCAGCGTGTCCAGCTCGTCGGGGCCGAGGCCCAGCCGGTTCATGCCGGTGTCGATGTGGATCACCGCCGGCAGAACCTCCCCGCGCGACGCGGCGAAGGCCCGCCACGCCGCGATCTCGCCCAGGTGGTTCAGCACCGGCAGGATGCGGTTGGCGATGAACTCCCCCTCGCACCCCGCCGGCAGCCCGCCGAGCGAGAAGACCTGAGCCTCCGGCGCCACCGGTTCCAGCGCGCGGCGGACGGCCAGCGCCTCCTCGAACTGGGCGACGACGAAGGTCCGGCAGCCGGCGGCGGCCAGCGCCGGCACGACGCGCGCCACCCCCAGCCCATAGGCGTCGGCCTTGACCACGGCGGAACACTCCGCCGGCGCCACGCGGTCGCGCAGCTGGGTCCAGTTGGCGACGACGGCGCCGAGATCCACGGTCAGGATGGCGCCGGCGCGCGGGTTCAGGTCGCTCGTCACTCTGGTCACTCGTCGGTCTGGTGGTGCTGGTCGAGATCGCCGAACTTGGTGAACTGGCCGTCGAAGTAGAGGCGGACGGTGCCGATCGGACCGTGACGCTGCTTGGCGATGATCACCTCGGCGGTGTTGTGCACCTCGCCCAGGCGCTGCTGCCAGCGCTGATAGCGGTCGTTGAACTTGTCGTCGCTCTCGTCGGGCCGGCGCGAGGGCTCGGCGCGCTCAAGATAATACTGTTCGCGGAAGACGAACATCACGACGTCGGCGTCCTGCTCGATCGAGCCCGACTCGCGAAGGTCGGCCAGCTGCGGGCGCTTGTCCTCGCGAAGCTCCACCGCGCGGCTCAGCTGCGACAGCGCCACCACCGGCACGTCCAGCTCCTTGGCGATGGCCTTCAGGCCGCGGGTGATCTCCGAGATTTCCTGCACCCGGTTCTCCGACCCGCGCGATGACGACCCGCGCAGCAGCTGGAGATAGTCGACCACCACCATGCTGAGGCCGGACGTCCGCTTCAGCCGGCGGCAGCGCGTGCGCACCGCGGCGACCGACAGGGCCGGCGTGTCGTCGACATAGAAGGGGCAGCGGGCGAGGTCCTGGCTGGCCTGGACGAATTTGGGGAAATCGGTGTCGCGGATCTCGCCGCGGCGGATCTTGTCGCCGGGCACCTGCACCTCGTCGGCGAGGATACGGGTGGCGAGCTGTTCCGCCGACATTTCCAGCGAGAAGAAGCCGACGACGCCGCCTTCCTGCCCGCTGGAGCGCATGTGCGCCTTGGCGGCGTTGAAGGCGATGTTGGTGGCCAGCGCCGTCTTGCCCATCGACGGACGCCCGGCGAGGATGATCAGGTCCGACGGGTGCAGGCCGCCCAGCTTGCGGTCGATGTCGATCAGGCCGGTGGTGACGCCGGTGACGTGGCTGGAGCGGCGGAAGGCCGCCTCCGCCGTCGTGATGGCGTGCTTCACCGACTCGCCGAACGCCACGAATCCGCCCTGCACGTCGCCGGTCGAGGCAAGGTCGAACAGCTGCTTTTCCGCCTCGCCGATCTGGTCGAGCGCGGTGATGTCGAGGTCGTGGCGGTACGCCTCGTTCACCATGTCGGTGCCGACCTCGATCAGCTGCCGGCGGATGAACAGGTCGTGGATGGTCTTGCCGTAATCGCCGGCATTGACCACCGTCACCACGTTGGCGGCCAGCTCCGCCAGATAGGCGCTGCCGCCTTCGACCGCCAGTTCGGGATCGTTGTCGAACAGGGCCTTCAGCGTGACCGGGTTCGCGATCTGGCCGCGGTCGACCATCTTGGTGATGGCGGCGAAGATGCGCTGGTGGGCCGGATCGTAGAAATGCTCCGGCCGCAGGAACTCGCCGACCTTCTCATAGGCCTTGTTGTTGACCAGGATCGCGCCCAGCAGCGCCTGCTCCGCCTCCTCGTTGTTGGGGGGCGTGCGGTATTCCGCCGTCGGCTTGACCGCAGCGGAGGGGCGAGGATCGAACAGCGATGAGGTCTGGTTGCTCATGGAGGACACAATATCAGAAACAGAACGCGAACGCTCGGTGAAGGGCGGGGAACCCTCCACAAAAGCTGTGCACAGAAGTTATCCACAGGTTGGGAAGTCTGGGGATAACCGGCGGAAGGGCCAATAGGGCCTCAGAGCTTCCGAGGCTGGACCGGCTGCACGGCGTCCGGCATCCCCTCCAGCGCCTCGAACACCCCGTCGATCTGGTCGGCGACGCGGTAGAGGGCGGAGCGGTCGATGCGGGCGAAGCCCTGGGCCACCATGTGGTCGATCAGGCCGAGCAGCGGGCGCCAGTAGCCGTCGACGTCGGCGATGACGATCGGCTTGTCGTGCAGCTGCAACTGCTTCCAGGTCAGGATCTCGAAGGCCTCGTCCAGCGTGCCCAGCCCGCCGGGCAGGATGACGAAGGCGTCCGACCGCTCCACCATCATGCGCTTGCGGGTGTGCATGCTGTCGACGACATGCAGTTCGGTCAGGCCGGTGTGCTCCACCTCGGCCGACTGGATGTGTTCCGGGATGATGCCGACCACCTCGCCGCCGGCGGCGATCGCGGCGTCGGCGGCGATTCCCATCAGCCCGACCCGGCCGCCGCCATAGACCATGCGGATGCCGCGGCGGGCCAGCCCGTCGCCCAGCGCGTGGGCGGCTTCCTTGTGAACATCGGCGACGCGGCTCGACGCACCGCAATAGACGCAGACGGACGACAGGCTCTTCATCGCGGGTCAACCTTTCTCGCCACCGTCACCCATCGGGGTCGGGGCCGTAAAAAATCTGGCGAATGCCATGGAATATCGGGCGAGGGCGGCGCGTCAACAGCGGCACAGGCACCGTTTAGAACCACGGCATCATCGGGAGGGACCACATGAGCAACCGGGTCGTCAATGTCCTTGCGGCGGCATCCGTCGCCGGTCTGATGTTCGCGCTGTTCGGCATGTCGGCACAGAGCGCCGGCGCCGCCGATCCGGCGGAGCAGGTGAAGGACCGGCAGCAGACCATGAAGAAGATGGGCGGCGGCATGGGCGCGGTCGCCAAGTTCGTGAAGAACGAGGGCGCCACCGCCGAGGACGCGGCCAAGGGGGCGGAAGCCGTGCTGGCGGTGTCCAAGATGGACCCGAAGAAGATCTTCCCCGAAGGCACCGCCGTCGGCGTCGCCGACAGCGCCGCCAAGCCGGAGCTGTGGAAGAGCTGGGACGAGGCGCAGAAATACTGGAGCGCCGTCCAGCCGGCGGCCGAGAAGCTGAACGTCGCCCTGAAGAGCGGCGACCGCGCCCAGATCGCCCAGGCGCTCGGCGCCACCTCCAAGACCTGCGGGAGCTGCCACGAGGACTTCCGCGTCAAGAAGAACTGACCGGTGCGGCGCCTCCTGACCGCCGCGTCCGTGCTGCTGCCGCTCGCCCTCGCGGGCGGCACTGCGCGTGCCGCCGGCGAGGCTCCCGCCAACGATTCCGGCAGCGATGCCGTCCAGCGGGGCGCCTACATCTTCAACGCCGCCGGCTGCCTCGGCTGCCACACCGATGAAAAGGGCGGTGGTCAGCCCTTGGCCGGCGGCCGGGCGCTGGCGACGCCCTTCGGCACCTTCCACACCCCCAACATCACGCCGGACCCGGTCAACGGCATCGGACGCTGGAGCGATGCCGACTTCATCCGCGCGCTGCGCGAGGGTGTGCGGCCGGACGGCGCCGCCCTGTTTCCGGCCTTCCCCTACGCCAGCTACACGCGGATGACCGACCGCGACCTGCTGGATCTGAAGGCCTATCTGTTCAGCCGCCCGGCGGTCGCGGCGCCCAACAAGCCGCACGACCTGACGCCGCCCTTCTCCTGGCGTTTCCTGCTGCCGGTCTGGCAGTGGATGTACCTGACCCCCGGACCGCCGCCCGACGACCCGGCCAAGCCGCCGGCCTGGAACCGCGGGCGTTATCTGGTCGATGCGCTGGGCCATTGCGCCGAATGCCACAGCCCGCGCACCCTGCTGGGCGGGCTCGACTCCGACCGCTACCTGGCCGGCAATCCGGACGGGCCGGACGGCGACAAGGTTCCGGGCATCACCGGCGCCAAGGGCAAGGGCGGGATCGGGGCCTGGTCGGACGGCGACCTGACGCTGCTCCTGGAGACCGGCCTGACCCCGGACGGCGACGTCGTCGGCGGCGCCATGGGCGAGGTCGTGCGCAACACCACCTCAAAGCTGACGGCCGACGACCGCGCCGCCATCGCCGCCTATCTGAAGACGGTTCCGGCGAAGGAGTGAGTCTTCGGCGCAACAGGCGCCGGATTGCCGTGGACTCATGATCCTATGGGGCAATCGAGCCCGTTTGGCGGATGGTTCCGCTCCAACGTCGCGATTCTTTTGTGACCTATCCTTCTGCTATAGTCAGTCATCCTGCCATTGTGGCGGGCCGCCGGATGGGTGCTCAGGTGAAACGAAACGCGTTGTTCGCAGCTTTGGGCGTGGCTCTGATGGGGGGAGCGGCGGCGGTCGCCCTTTGGCCGGGGGCCAAGCCGGTCGAGGCGCCGGTGGCTCCAGCGTCCGTTCCGGCTCCCACCGCATCGGTCCAGACCGCCGCATCGGCGAAGCCCGCCCCCCCGGCGAAGCCCGCCCAAGCCCCGGAACAGACCAAACCTGCGGCTCCCAGCTTCGACGTGGTGCGGGTGGCGCCGGACGGGGCGACGGTGATGGCCGGCCGCGCCGCGCCTGGGTCTGAGGTGACGGTGACCGACGGCGGCACCGCGGTCGCTTCGGCCAAGGCCGACCAGCGCGGCGAATGGGTGATGCTGCCCGACAAGCCGCTGGCGCCGGGAACCCGCGAACTCAACCTGACAGAGACCCGCCCCGGCGCCGAAACCCCGGTCCCCGCCGACAAGGTGGTCGTGGTGACGGTGCCCGACCCGGCGGCGAAGCCTGCCGCCGATTCGGCAGCCCCGACCGCGCCGGTCGCGGTGGCGGTTCCGCGCGACGGGCTGGCCGGCGCGCCGCCGACCATGGGCGGCAGTTCGGTGCTGCAGGCTCCGCCGGTGCCGGACAACGGCGCGCCGGCCCCGCCGGGCGGCGTATCGGTGGAGACGATGGATTACGATCCGGCCGGCCGGGTGGCGCTCGGCGGACGGGCGGCGCCCAACAGTGCGGTTCAGCTCTATCTCGACAACATCCTCGTCGGCAGCGCCCACACCGACCCGAAGGGCAATTGGCGCCTGACCCCGGAAAAGCTGATCGACCCCGGCGTCTACACCCTGCGCGCCGATCAGGTCACCCAGGGCGGCAAGGTGGTGGCGCGGGCCGAACTGCCGGTGCAGGTTTCCGCCATGCCGGCGGCCTCCACCGACGGCCGCAACGTCGTCGTCCAGCCCGGCAACAGCCTGTGGCGGCTGGCCCGCCGCACCTATGGCGACGGCATGCTCTATACCACCATCTACACCGCCAACCGCGACCAGATCCGCAACCCGGACCTGATCTATCCCGGCCAGATCTTCGCGCTGCCGCAGGTGAACTGAGGGGGCGCCACGGCACCGGCCGTGAGTTTTCGGAGCTTCTATCGGCCGTCATTCCCGCGAATATCTGCTGAGGGACGCGCGTGACTGAGACCGGGTCCGAACCGGTTCAAATCCCAAGCGTCTCCCGGCAGGGCTCATAAGAAACTGCGAACTCTCAGTCTTCCGGCATCCGGCCGATGGCGGCCCAGCCGAGCGGGGTGAGGCGCAGCATCTCCGGCCCCTCGCCGGCCGGGTTCGGGTCCAGCGCCACCAGTTCGCGATTCTCGAACCACGCCCAGCGCGCCACCTCGGCGGTGGTGCCGGGCCAGCCGTCGGCCAGACGCTTCAGAACCTCCAGGTCGGCCGACGCGATGGGGAAGCGCGGCTTGGGCATGATCGCCTTCTTGGCGGGCGCGGGGGCCTCCGGTGCTTTCGCCGGCAGCGGCGGGGCGTCGGCCCCGGCGCGGGCGCGGATCCAATCGGTCTGATAGCTGCGGAGCGCCTGTTCCAGCTCTGCGCGCGCCGACTCCACCGGGCAGCGCAGATAAGCGTCCAGCAGGGCGTGCAGCGTGTTCGTCGCGTCGGTCATGTCCGTCACCAAATCCCCACCCGAAAACCCCGGCCCAAAATCTCGGCCCAAAATCCCGTCCGTCACAGCCATCCCATCCGCCGGAAGCGGACATACAGCACGGCGCAGACCGCAATGATCACCGCCAGCACCGCCGGGTAGCCGTAGCGCCAGTGAAGCTCCGGCATATGCTCGAAGTTCATGCCGTACAGGCCGGCGACGGCCGTCGGCACGGCGAGGATGGCGGCCCAGGCGGCCAGCTTGCGCGTCACGTCGTTCTGCCGCGCCGACGCCAGGATCATACTGGTTTCGAAGGCGAAGGACAGCACCTCGCGCAGCGAGCCGATCTGCTCGTTGACGCGGATCACATGGTCCTGCACGTCGCGGTAATAGGGGCGGATCGCCGGGTCGATCATCGGCAAATCGAAGCGCTCCAGCCGCGAGCAGACCTCCAGCAGGGGCGAGGCGTTGCGGCGCAGCCGCTCCAGGTCGCGGCGCAGCTGGTGGATGCACTCGATCTCCGCCATGCTGGGCGGGCGGGCGATCAGCAGGGCGTCCAGCTCGTCCGCCGTGGCGGCCATCTGGTCCACCACCGGGAAGTAACAGTCCACCACATAATCCATGATGGTGTAGACGATGAAGTCCTCGCCATGCTTCAGCAGATGCGGCGCGCTTTCCGCCCGCGCCCGCACCGGCGAATAGCTGGTCGAGGCGCCGTGCCGCACGGTGACGACATAGCCGCGGCCGGCGAAGACATGGGTCTCGCCCAGCACCAGCTCGCCCTTTTCCAGCCGGGCGGTGCGCAGGACCATGAACAGGCTTTCGCCATAGATGTCCACCTTCGGCCGCTGGTGGGCGTGCAGCGCGTCCTCCACCGCCAGTTCATGCAGGCCGAACTGCTGCTTCACCTCCATCAGCAGCGCCTCGTCCGGCTCCCACAAGCCGATCCAGACGAAGTGGCCTTCTTTCGCGGCCCAGGCGCCGGCCTCGGCGATGGGCACGTCGGCGATGCGCCGGCCCTGGCAATAGGCGGCGCTCGCCACCACCGCATTGTGGGGGGCGTTGTGGGCGGGGGTGGGTTCAGGCGGCAGCGTCATGGAAATGAAAACCGGGTGGGAGGCGGCAGGTCGGCGTCACTCTAAAGAGGTTCCCCGGCAGCGTCGACGGATCCGGCGGCATCGCCGGGGCTGACCGGCCGCCTGAAGCGTTGTTGCTGCCAAGGACCAGCTTCGGAAGTGGGGGAAAGGGCGATGTTCCAGTCGGCGGCGCGCGGGATGTATCTTCTGGCGGCGGTGACGCTCAGCCTGTTCTCCCTGCTGTTCATCGGCCTGTCCGCCCTGACGGTGTTCGAAGGGATGGTGGCGCTGGACAGTGCCGCCCTGACCTCCGCCATGCTCGACGGGGTGGGGATGATCGTGCTGGCCATCGCCGTGTTCGAGATCGCCAAATACCTCTACGAGGAGGAGATCGTCCGCGAACGCGAGCTGCGCCGCGCCGACGAGGCCCGCCGCACCCTGACCAAGTTCCTGACCACCATCATCATCGCCGCCAGTCTGGAAGGGCTGGTCCTGGTGTTCGAGGCGCGCACCAGCGAGATTTCCGCCATCGTCTATCCGGTGATGCTGCTGGGGGTGGTCACGCTGCTGGTGGTCGGGCTGGGCGCCTTCCAATGGCTGGCGCGCCGGGCCGAGAGCATCCATGTCGACCCCCGAGTCTCCGAAGCCGACGAGGCGGAGGAGGACAAGCGGCCGGAGGCGTAGGCGCGAGAAGGGGCCTTCAACAGCCCCGGGTTCCCGCCTGTCCGCCTATGGCCATGCCGCCTTTTGCCACAATTGACCCGCCCATACTGCCTGCGCCAAGCTTGCCGCCGTCCAAAGTGGTGAGGGAGAAGGGGCATGGCCCGCGATACGGGCAACTACACGGCCGTCTACGGCTTTCCGGAATCGGCCGATGCCGCGCGCCGTCTTGCCGGGGTGCTGGACATCCCCTGCCACATTGCCGAGCTGCACCGCTTCCCCGACGGCGAGAGCCTCGTCCGCCTGCCGGAGCCGGTGGAGCGCGCCATCGTCTACCGCTCGCTCGACCGGCCGAACGACAAGCTGGTGGAGTTGACGCTGGCCGCCTCGGTCCTGCGGCGCCAGGGGGCGACCGACCTCTGTCTGGTGGCGCCCTACATGGCCTACATGCGCCAGGACGCCGTCTTCAAAACGGGCGAGCCGGTCAGCCAGGCGGTGGTCGGCGAGTGGTTGGGCCGCTGCTTCGACCGTTTCGTCTGCGTCGAGCCGCATCTGCACCGCACCCACACGCTGGACGAGGTGTTCGTCGGCCGCCCCTCCGTTGCCCTGAGCGGCGCCGCGCCCATCGCCGCGCATCTGCGGGCCGCCGGCGTGGCCCCCGGCACCGTCGTCATCGGTCCTGACGAGGAATCCGCCCCGCTGGTGGAGGCGGTGGCCGGGCCGCTCGGCCTCACCGGCATCGTCGGCCGCAAGGAGCGGCGCGGCGACCGCGACGTGACTGTGGCGCTTCCCCCCGATGCGCCGATCCATGGCCGGCCGGTGGTGATCGTCGACGATGTGATCAGCTCCGGCGAGACGATCTTCTCCTGCGCCCGCGCGGCGCGGGTGTTGGGGGCGGAGCGGGTGCAGGTCTACGGCGTCCATGCCCTGTTCAGCGACATCGTCGCCGAACGCTTCGCCGCGGAAGGACTCGGCCGCCCGCTGTCCTGTGACGGCGTGCCGCATCCGTCCAACGCCCTGTCCCTCGGCAGCCTGATCGCAGACGCCATCAAGTCTTTCGCAATCCAATGAGAAAGAAGGCGGGTGCGACCATTGTGCCCGCCCTTTCGCCGCCATTCGTCGGATTCTATGACCATGGTGGGTTGCGCTTTATGACAATTTTTATATAACTGTCGCAAATTCAGTGCGGCGTCATGCTGATTGTGCGCCGCGTCATCTGTATGGGTGGGCGACATGGCGGGCGATGGGCGGACGGGTGGCCGGACGGACGGGCGGATGGGGGCCGATGCGGGCTTCTTCGGGCTCGAGGCTGAGGAGCGCGGGCTTCTGGCCAGCATGGGGCGGCTGATCGACCGCAGCCTGCCGGACCTGTCGGAGCGTTTCTATGCCCACCTGTCCCGCTGGCCGGAAACCCGTGCCCTGCTGGACGCCCACGGCGATCTGTCCGGGCTGAAGCGCCGGCAGGCCGATCACTGGCGCCTGATGTTCCAGGATGCCGGCTCGCCCGAGCATGAGGCGCGCTGCCGTGCCGCCGGGGAGGCGCACAGCCGCATCGGTCTCGACTCCTCCTGGTATATCGGCGCCTATGGCGTGGTGCTCAGCGACCTGTTGGCCCTGGTCCAGGGGGCGCTGCGCTGGCGCCCGGCCATGGCGCGGCGCGCGGTGGCGGCGGTGGCCCGCGCCGTTTCCTTCGACATGGACCGGACGCTTGCCGGTTATGGCCTGCCGGCGGCGGGTGCGGGCGGGCAGGGTTGCGGCCGCGCGCTGGGTGACTTCGCGTCGTCGCTGATGGACCGGACCATCGAGGTGGCGATGGCGATCAACGACGCGGCGGTCGCCAATGCCCAGATGGTCGGGCAACTGCGCGCGGTCGATCACGAATCCCAGGGCATCGCCGCCGCGACCGAGGAGACGGTCACCGGCATCCAGGAGATCTGGGCGCGCAGTCGCGACGTCGCCGCCCTGGCGGGGGAGGCGCAGGCGGTGACCGACGACGGTGGCCGTACCGTGCACGAGGCGGTCGTCCGCATGGAACAGATCGCCGGCGCGGTGGAAGGCGCGGCGATGCGGGTCGGTGAGTTGTCGGTCGCCTCCGAACGCATCGCGGAAATCGTCTCCACCATCGAGGCGATCGCCAAGCAGACCAACCTTCTCGCCCTCAACGCCACCATCGAGGCGGCCCGCGCCGGGGAGGCCGGAAAAGGCTTTGCAGTCGTGGCGAGCGAGGTGAAGAGCCTGTCCAACCAGACCGCCCGCGCGACCGAGGACATCCGCCTGCGCATCGACTCCCTGAAGGCGGAGATGGGCGCCATCGTCGCCTCGATGGAGGACGGCACCCGCGCCGTCGCCGCCGGGCAGGCGGCGATCCGTGCGGTCAGCGACCGCATGAGCGACATCGGCGACCATATCGGCCGCACCGAACAGCGCATGTCCGACATCGCCAGCATCCTGACCCAGCAGTCGGCCGCCGCCAACCAGGTGGCCTCCGGCACCTCCCGCATCGCCGAGAGCAGCGCGTCGAACAGCGCCGCCATCCTGCGCAGCGTGCAGGCGACGCGCGGCGTCGAGACCCTGCTGGGCAACCAGCTGAAACAGCTGATGGAGCAGGACATTCCCGGCAAGATCGTCAAGATCGCCAAGGTCGACCACGTCATCTGGAAGAAGCGGCTGGCCGACATGCTGGTCGGGCTGGAGACCCTGCGCCCCGACGAGCTGGCGAGCCACGAGGCCTGCCGGCTGGGCAAGTGGTATTACGGCCCGTCGTCGATGGCCTACCGCGCCCATTCGGCCTTCGTCCGGCTGGAGGCCCCGCACCGCCGGGTTCACGACCATGGCAAGGCCGCCGCCCGCGCCTTCGCCGACGGCGACATGGACCGCGCGCTGGCCGAGGTGGCGGAGGTGGAGCGCGCCTCCCAGGAGGTGATCGCCCTGCTCGACGAGCTCGACAAGGCCGGGCTGGCGGGCGGTGCGACGCCGGCTGCGGCGGTGGGCTTCTGACCCGGCCGCCGGTAACACTAACGATCGGGGGAGGAACTGGTGTAGTCTGGCGGGGCAGCCGCCACGGGAGGCGGTCCGGTGTTGGCGAAGCGGTGATGGCGATGCGCGGGGGCGGTCCGTTGAGCGGAGGCGTGTGATGTCGAAGGTGACGGACGTCGTGCTTCGGATGTCCCGCAAGCTGACCGAGGACATCGCCGCCCTGGGCCGCCAGCGCGCCGCCGGAAAGCCGAAGACCTTTCCGCGATTCCGCGAGATCCGGGCGGCCTATCTGGACATCCAGGGGCTGATCTTCTCGATCCAGGAAAGGCTGGAGGCTGCCGGGAAGGAGCTGCCGCCGAACTTCCCGCAATGGGTCATCCGGCAGAAGCTGAGCGCCATCGCCATCTTCACCGACATCAGCCACTCCTTCGTCAGCGACCCGCCGCTGGCGCTGACCGCCTCGCTGGGCGCCTTCGACGTGCTGGTGGCGGAGCAGAAGGCCTTCAACGAAACGCTGCACACCTTCGACACCATGCTGATGGAAGCCGGCATTGACGACAGGATGGCCGACGAACTGGACGCCACCCGCACCAAGATCGAGCAGATCCTGGGCATGATCGAACAGCTCCTTCTGACCAGCCCGAAGATCCTAGAGGAGTTCTGATGCCGGAGCCGGCAGCCGAGTCCAAGGCCGATCCTGGGCGGGATCCTGGGCGGGATCCCCTTGCGGAAAGCCCGCCGGCCGCTGCTCCGGAACCCTCCTTTCGCCGCTTCCTTCGCAATCTGAACTTGCCGGTGGCCGTTCCCGTTCTGGCTTTGATTGCCGGTGCGGGCCTGTCCGTGGTGGCCATGCTCCACTCCGGCCGCCTGCTGCGCCTGGAGGAGGAGCATCGCTTCGCCGCAAGGGTCGAGGAAATCCACGGCCAGCTTGCCGACCGACTGCGGGTGTACGAACAGGTGGCGCGCAGCGCCGCCTCGCTGGCGATGACCTTCCCCGACCTGCACTGGACGCAGTGGAACCGCTTCGTCGAGGCGCTGGACATGCCGCGGCGCTATCCCGGCATCATCTCCATCGCCTATGCCCGCGCGGTCGCGGCCGACCGGGCCGGCGATCTGGTGGCGTCGATGCGGGCGGCCGGTCTGCCGGACTTCCGCATCTGGCCGGAGACGGCGGGGGCGGAGCGCGTGGTCAACATCTTCGCCGCCCCGGTCAACGAAGGCAACGCGCGGGCCATCGGCTTCGACATGATGTCGGAGGCCCTCCGGCGCTCCGCCATCGAACGGGCGCGCGACAGCGGCGAGCCCGCCGCCACCCGCGCCATCACGCTGAAGATCGACCAGGCGGCCGGGGGTGGGCCTTCCTTCATCCTCTATCAGGCGACCTACCGCGGCGACCCGCTGCCGCCGTCGCTGGAGGCGCGGCGTGCGTCCTTCACCGGCGTGGTGCTGACCCCGGTCAGGATCGGCCCGCTGGTGAACGGGCTGATCGACGCAACCCGCCAGGACGCCGGCATCGAGATCTACGACGTGCCGCCGGCGGATGCCGAGTTTCCGCTGTACCGCAGCCGCCGCCCGCTGGACGCCACGCCCGCCATCAGCCTGACGCGGGAACTGCCGGTCGGCGGCCGGGTGTGGACCGTACGGTACGACAGCCTGCCCGACGGCCTGTTCACCGCGCAGCACTGGGTGCCCGGCGCGCTGCTGGCCGGCGGGCTGGCGCTCAGCATCGCGCTGTCGCTGGTCCTGCGCATGGCGCTGGTGACCCATTCCCGCGCGGTGGTGCTGGCCGGGGAGATGACGGCCTCGCTCCGCCTGCAGGAGGCGGAACGGCAGCAGCTGTTCACCCAGGCGCCGCTGGGGATCGCGCTGGTCGGCACCGACGGGCTGGTGATGGACTGCAACCCGGCCTTCGCCGCCGCCGCCGGCCTGCCCCGGCAGGAGCTGCTCGGCACCGACCTGCGGCTGCGCTTCGGCGATCAGGCGTCGGTCTTCGCGCTGGAGGCGGCGCTGCAGGGGGAGAGCGGCAAGCTCGAATCCGACCAGCCCCTGCTGCTGGGCGGCCGGCGCAGCCATTTCAGCCTGCATTTCCAGCCGGTCACCGCCGACGGCGCGCTGAAATTCGTCCTGGCCTTCGCCGAGGACATCGGCGAGAAGCGCCGGGCCGAGCAGCACATCCAGTATCTGGCGCATTTCGACGCGCTGACCGGCCTGCCCAACCGCGTCCTGCTGTACGACCGCATCGCCCAGGCCCTGCGCGAGGGGCGGCGCGACGGCACAAAGGTGGCGGTTCTGTTCATCGACCTCGACCGCTTCAAGGTCATCAACGACAGCCTCGGCCACAGCTTCGGCGACGAGGTGCTGCGGTCGGTGGCGCGCCGGCTGCAGGCGGGCCTGCGCGAATCCGACACCGTCGGCCGGCTGGGCGGCGACGAGTTCCTGATCGTCGTCCGCCGGGTGACGGAGCCGAACGACGCGGCCCGCGTCGCCGAAAAGGTGGTGGCGCATCTGGCCAGCCCCTTTGCGGTCGGCGGCCAGAATTTCGTGGTGACGCCCAGCATCGGCATCAGCCTCTACCCAGACGACGCCGAGGATGCCGAAGGTCTGATCCGCTGCGCCGACATCGCCATGTACCATGCCAAGGAGCAGGGCCGGAACGGCTTCCGCTTCGTCACCAGGGAGATGGGCGCCCGATCGCGCGAGCGCATGGATCTGGAGGGCAGCCTGCGCCAGGCGATCCGCGACGGCCAGCTGTTCCTGGTCTACCAGCCGCAGGTCGACACCCTGACCGGCCGCATCGTCGGTCTGGAGGCGCTGATCCGCTGGCGCCATCCCGACGAGGGGCTGATCCTGCCCGGCCGTTTCCTGCCGGTGGCGGAGGAGACCGGTCTGGTCCTGGCGATGGGCGACTGGGTGCTGTTCGAGGCCTGCGCCCAGATCCGGCGCTGGCGCGCGCGGTACGACCTGTCGATTCCGGTTGCGGTCAACGTTTCCGGCGCCCAGTTCCGCGACGGCCAGCTGCCGGCCAAGGTCGCCCGCGCGCTGGACGCCAACGGCCTGAGCGGCCCGGAGCTGGAGATCGAGGTGACGGAAAGCACGCTGATCGACGACGTCGAATCGGCGGCGGCGACCCTTGCGGCCTTGAAGCAGCGCGGAGTTCTGATCGCGCTGGACGATTTCGGCACCGGCTATTCCAGCCTCAGCTATCTGCACCGTCTGCCGATCGACAAGCTGAAGATCGACCGTTCCTTCATCCACGACCTGTCGACCGGCGCCAGCGACTCCTCCGTCCCCCGCGCCATCGTCGGTTTGGGCCGCAGCCTGGGCCTGTCGGTGATCGCCGAGGGGGTGGAGACGCAGGAGCAGCTTCAACTGCTGCGCGATCTCGCCTGCGAAAGCTACCAGGGCTTCCTGTTCAGCCGCCCCATTCCGGTCGAGGAGGTGGAGCGGCTGCTGGAGAGGATGACCGTGGCGCAGACGGTTTCGGTGGGCTGACGGCCGTCGCCGGGAGCGACGGCGTCGGGGGCGTCCCATGCGACGGTGAGGCGCCGGTTGGCGGTGCCCCGCAAGGACCGGCGCGGCGGCGCGCCTTCCAGCCCATGGACGTGGAGACCGGGCAAGTTTTCGCGACAGCCGTTCAGTGGCGTACCAGCAGGTCCAGCGGCACCCGGAGCGCGCCGGCAATGCGGGCCATCGCGTCGAAGCTGCCGGGCTTTTTCCCGTTCTCAATCTCGGACAGGTAGGACGGAGCCACGCCTGCGGCGTCCGCCAACCCGCGGGCGGTGAAGCCGCGATGCTCGCGGAGCACTGTGACCGGATGCTCCCCATCAAGGATGCGCTCCGCCACCTCGAACGGAAATGCCTCCGTCTCCCCCGCAGCGAGCCGTGCCTTCACGGCTTCGGCGTCGGCCAAGTCCCGGGCGTCCGTCACCAGATCGGCCAGAGCCTCGAAGTCGGCCCGGCTGAGGGTGACGCTGTCGGCCGTCTCGGCGATCGGCATGATGGGCAGAGCGTTCATCGATAGACCTCCTTGCGGTTCCCGACCTTCAGCACCGTGACCAACAGCGCATCGCCGTCGATCTGGTAG
>NZ_LGQU01000130.1:0-2360 GCF_003115935.1 Azospirillum sp. TSH20 | reverse complement strand
TTGCCGCCGCCGACCAGCGTGTCGTCGCCGATCCCGCCGATCAGGCTGTCGTTGCCGGTGCCGCCGGTGATGCTGTCGTTGCCGGCCAAGCCGTTGATGGTGTTGCCGCTGTTGTCGCCGATCAGCGTGTCGTCGCCGCTGGTCGCCGTGCCGCTGTAGGCCAGCCGGTGGACCCAGGCGCCGGTGTCGGAGACGGGCAAGGACGCGGCGATCGGCCCGGTGGTCACGTCGAGGTCCCAGGAGGCGCACAGCGATGAGTGGCCGACCGGATGGCTGGCGGCGGCGACGCGCGCGCCGGTCGCCCGGGCGAGCGCCGCGGCGAAGCGGCCGCCGTCCGCACCAGTGTCGCAGGCATGGATCAGGATCTCCGTACCCGGCGCCTGCGGCCAAATGCGCCCCTCTGCCTTGCGAGCGGACAGCGCCGCAACGTCGAGCCGGCCGGCACCCAACCGCACCGCACCCGGTTCGCCATGGGCCAGCAGATGGATGGCAGCCGGCCGGTCGGCGAGTGCGTCGCTCAGTGCGTTGGCCAGGGCCTCCCCGCCATCCCCGTCAGCCGTTATCCGGACGATCCGGACGTCGGGCCGGCAACGGTCGAGCAGCAGGTCGAGATCGTCGAGGCTGGCGTCCGCAATCAGTACGTCGCGCAAGGATGGTCCTCCTTCATGGCCGCCGGCGGCAGCGGCAATATTCCCTCAGACCGAACGGCCGTCCTCCCCCGAATGTGAGGAATGAACGCCCATCAACAATTCGATAAGTCGGGGTATCGCCGACAAGAACGGGTGATCACCTGTAGGAAATCGCAAGAAGGAGACTGCGATTTCAGACGGTAACTTCAGCGCATTTTCGCGTCCGGCCGTACTTGACCGAAATTTCCTCTTTTCGGGAAACCGCCATTTTTCGCGCACGAAAACGGGGTAGCTCGGATCTGGGCTGCGGCAAGACTCCAAGCCATGAAACCCATATTTCACATCATGATTTCATGGTGCCAGAACAACGCATAAGGATGCTTATGGAAATACCTGTAGGAGGATTGCTCATGTCAGGAACGCCAGATACCTAACCACTCTGCGCGTTTGATCCCTGTTGCTGACAGGCTTACCCTGAGGCTGTCAACAACGTGTCAGGTGCGTCATGCACCTTCAGCGTATCGTGATGCCTTCGGGCTTGGTCAGTTGGACAGCTTTCGACGACCACGGCGTGGTGGTTCCGGAAATCCGCGACTTCGTGCTGTTCCTGGAGGCACGCCGCTACGCGCCCAGCACCGTCCGACACTACGCCCGTCATGTCGTGCAATTGGGAAACTATCTTGGATCCCTGGGCAAGAGCTTCGCGCAATTGACGGCCCCGGAGTTCGACCGCTTCCTCACGTCAGCGGTTCGATACGGTAGCCATCAGTCGGCCGTTCAAGCTGGACTCGTGCTACTGCATCAGGAACACTGTACCGGCTCCGCCAGCTTGCACAACCAAGTCTTGTTTTCCATCAAGGGCTTCTATCAGTTCCTGGACCAGCGGCAGAGTTCAGCGGTCTTCGCTGAAGCCGAACGCCACCGGGCCTACGATGCCTTGGACAGCTACGGGCCGTTCCTCCACCACATTTCCGGCCGCAAGGCGCAACGCCGGTCGGAGCGCCGGGCCGATCGGACCGTCAAGGCTGCCGCCGCCAAACGGGCGGCCGATGCCCGGCTGCGGCCCGAACAGGTCTTGCGGATCATCGAGGCGGCCACCTTGGCCCGCGATGCCTTCCTGGTGGTTCTCCTGTACACGACCGGCATGCGGATCGGCGAGGCGCGCGGGCTCCACCACGAGGACATCCGGCTCGACGAGAACGTCATCTGGGTGACGCCACGGACCCTGGAAAACGGTGCCCGGGTCAAGAACGGCAAGCCCCGCCCCATCCCGGTTCCCGGCTTCATCCTGCGCCTGTACGAGGATTACCTGGCCAGCGACGAGTACCTGCCGGCGTTCGAGACCGGCACCGACTACGTGTTCTGCAACGTGCAGGGTGGACGGATCGGCCGCGGCCTCACCGAGGCCAACGCTTACGACATCCAGAACCGCCTGATCGGCAAGTCGGGTATCGCGTTCACTTGGCACATGTTCCGGCACTCGCACGCGAGCGAAGCCATCGCCCAGGGCTACAGCCTGCTCGACGTCGCCGATCGCCTCGGCCACGCGAGCCCGCAAACGACCAACGACGTCTACAAGCACCTGTTCAACGCCGAATACCGCAAGCTTCACCTGCGTAGCCACGAGGAGTTGGCGGACAAGCTAGTGCACTGACACAGACATAGGATTCACAAGGGGCGGACGACGTGCGATTCTGTCGGCATGGCCCAGACCGTCAATGTCATCGTTAG
>NZ_LGQU01000174.1:0-2523 GCF_003115935.1 Azospirillum sp. TSH20 | reverse complement strand
TCCGCCACATCGAGGAGCTGATCCAGGCCCCGGTCGCCCTGCTGTCGACCAGCCCGGAACGCGACGACACCATCCTGATGACGGACCCGTTCGCCGACTGATACGGCGGGGAGTTCCCCAGCAAAAAGGGCCGGCGCTTCGCCGGCCCTTTTCCGTTTCGGAGAACGTAATACAATCAAGGACTTCTCCGGCGGTCATTCCCGCGAAGGCGGGAATCCGGCCGGCTCAGCGACGCATCAGTTGTCTGCGGCGCCAGCTCAAACCGAGCGCGTCAGCCCGCCATCGACCCGGATGTTCTGGCCGGTGATGTAGCCGGCGCCCGGCGAGGCCAGGAAGGCCACCGTCGCCGCGATCTCGTCGCTGCTGCCGTAGCGCTGCATCGGCACGCTCTGGCGCCGCTCCTCGGTCCCGGGCAGGCTGTCGATCCATCCCGGCAGGACATTGTTCATCCGCACATTCTCCGCCGCATACTGGTCGGCGAAGATCTTGGTGTAGGCGGCCAGCCCCGCCCGCGCGACGGCGGAGGTCGGGAACATGGCGCTCGGCTCGAACGCCCAGGCGGTGGAGATGTTGACGATGGAGCCCGCCTTCTGAGCCACCATGATCGGCGCCACCAGCCGGACCGCCCGCACGACGTTGAGGAAATAGACCTCGATCCCACGGTGCCAGTCCTCGTCGCTGATCTCCAGCAGCGGACCGCGCGGCCCATGGCCGGCGCTGTTGACCAGCGCGTCGATGCGCCCCCAGCGCTGCATGGCGGCATCGACCAGCCGCTTCAGGTCGTCGTTGGACTGGTTCGACCCTGTGACCCCGATGCCGCCCAACTCATCGGCCAGCGCCTCGCCCTTGCCGGAGGAGGACAGGATCGCGACCTCGAACCCGTCGGCCGCCAGCCGGCGCGCGGACGCCGCTCCCATGCCGCTGCCCCCGGCCGTGATGACGGCCACCTTCACCTCGGACATCCCTATCCCTCCCTGACAAATGGTTGGCCCAACCATACGGGAGGGCTACCCGCCGCCTCAAATGCGATTTCAGCGGGGCGGCTGGCGGGACGGTCAGATGTCGAAATTGGCGGCGATGCTGCCGGTGGACTGGCGGTGGCGCAGGGCGTCGGCCAGCGTGCGGTTGTCGAGCACCGAGGCGGTGGCGTCGCGGACCTGCAGCATCAGCCAGCGGACCGAGCAGGTTTCCGTATCGATGCAGTCCTCGCACGGCTTGAAGGATCCCTTGCTGGCGCAGGGGAGCGGGGCGAGATGGCCGTCGATCAGGCGAATCACCTCGCCGAAAGTGATCTGGGCGGCGGGGCGGGCGAGCCGATAGCCGCCGCTCTTGCCGCGCTTGGCGAACAGGATGCCTTCCTTGCGCAGCTCGACCAGAATCGCTTCCAGGAATTTGCGCGGGATGTTCTCGCGCTCCGCGATGTCGGCGATCAGGATCAGGTCGCCGGTGTCCTTCTCCGCCAGCATGATGAGGGCACGCAACGCATATTTGGCTTTCTGCGACAGCATTCCGGCGGAATCCGTTTATTGCGGCGGCGGATGGTTGATCCACCCCCGATCTAAAGCTTCGGTGGTTAACATTTCGTACCGGCCCGGTATTCCACCCAAAGGCGTGTTCCCGCCGGACGCCCGGACCTTAGCCAGTTTCGCCGCCCATTGCGACCGGCTTTGCGCGAATGGTTTGCGGCATCCGGCGCGGGCGCGTTAAGGTCCCTCGGCCCACAGGGTCATTCCGCCATTTTTCCGCAGAGCCGAAGGTCAGGACATGCAGTACGCCATCGTTCCGGTCACCCCGTTCCAGCAGAACTGCACGGTGCTCTGGTGCCCCGAGACGATGAAGGGCGCCGCCATCGATCCCGGCGGCGACCTGGACCGCATCCTGGCCGCGGTGAAGGCGAAGGGCGTGACGCTGGAGAAGATCCTGGTCACCCACGGCCACATCGACCATGCCGGCGCCGTCGCCGATCTGGCCGACAAGCTGTCGCTGCCGATCGAGGGGCCGCACCGCGACGACCAGTTCTGGATCGACGGCATGCCGATGCAGAGCCAGATGTTCGGCTTCCCGCCCGTCCGCTCCTTCACGCCCGACCGCTGGCTGGAGGAAGGCGACACGGTGACCGTCGGCAACCAGACGCTGGAGGTCCGCCACTGCCCCGGCCACACCCCCGGCCACGTCGTGTTCGTCCACCGGCCGTCGAAGCTGGCCATCGTCGGCGACGTGCTGTTCCAGGGCTCGATCGGCCGCACCGATTTCCCCAAGGGCAACTACGCCGACCTCATCGCCTCGATCCGCGACAAGCTGTTCCCCTACGGCGACGACATCGCCTTCATCCCCGGCCACGGGCCGATGTCGAATTTCGGGGAAGAGCGGTTGTACAATCCTTTCTTGAACGATTGAGGCTCCGGTTGGCGCGGCGTTAGACCCCCACCTATCCTCCCCCGCTCTCAGCGGACCTATGGTCCGCCTGCCGCGTCAGCACAAAGCATAGCTTTGTGCGAGAGCTGGGCGGGGGAGGGACTACTG
>NZ_LGQU01000134.1:0-2542 GCF_003115935.1 Azospirillum sp. TSH20 | reverse complement strand
TTTTCCATTTACCTGTAGGGGTTTTGTCCAAAACGGCAGGGTTGCAGGGATTTCACCTTTGTTGACATGTCCACATGATGAAGAGCCGGCAAAAAAGAGGGTATTTTGACGCCGAACTTGAATGGGGTTTCGCGGTCGGTTTAGGCTGACACTGCGGTACAGGCTGGGGAGCCAATGGCCGCCGCCGAACTTGAAGCCGTCCTGGGGTGCGCTGCGGCGGCCCCAGGCTCGGCGGGCTTCAACCGTCGTTCCTGGCCAGCCGGCCGCGCAGTTCGAGCAGTTCCGCCAAGGCGCGCTGATGCCGCTGTCGCCACTCCTCGGCTTCGCCCAAGGCCTTTTCGTAACGGCGCTCCAGCGCGGTCTTCTGCTTGCGGAGTTCCGTCGCCTCCTCGTCCAAACGCTTGATCTTGTTGCGCAAGGCCGCCTCGATGGTGGCGGAGCGGCGGGCTGTGCGTATCGGCACCGGTTCGCGGTCCACCTCGATGCGCCGATCCTGGGTTAGCGTCCGCAGTCGCTCGATGTCCGCCTTGAAGGTCTGGTAGAGGTATTCGCGGCTGACGCCGGCTTTCTCGGCGATGGCTTTGAAGGTGATGGCCTCGCCGGCGTGCCGCATGTCCTGGATGGCGGCCTCAACGGCCCGGCGCTTGCGGATGCGCTTCTCCTCCGCTGCGGCTCGCAGGCCGCTGGTGTCTACGGGTGTCGCCACGGTAGCTGCCTTCCGCCTTGATGGTCGCGAGGATGGTGGTGAGGTTTATGAGCAAGGCTTGGTTGTGCGCCAGCCGCTTTTCGCCGATCTCGGCCATCCGCGTCCGCCCCTGCTGGCGGAACTCGGCGATCTCCCGCTTCAAGCGGGCGATGGTTTCGGTAATGGCCGCGCGTTCCTGGTCAAAGAAGGCCAGTTGATCGACATCGGCTCGGAAATGGATGCAGGTCATGCAGGCACGGTTGTGTTCGCACCATTCGCCCAGTTGGCCGGGGAGGGTGCACAGGCCGCCCGGCACGTCCACGGCCAGCGTGGCGTCCCGGCGTACGGCAAGGCCCGCCATCGTGTCGTCCACCTGGCCCTTGATGTCGATGAACCGGCCTCCGCCCTTCTCCAGCAGAGCCTTCTTCTTCAGGTGCAGGCGGCGGTTGATGTAAACCATCGTCATGTCGGCGGAGCCGTGGCCCAGTTCCATCTGGATCAGTGCGATGTCGTGGCCTTGCAGAGCCAGTTCGGTTCCGTGGAAGTGCCGCAGGCCATGCCAGCCGAACTCCCAAAAAACTCCATCCTTGGTGCGGATGCCTTCCGTAAGCATCCATTTCTTGATGGCGTCGCGTGTGTAGTCGCCGGTGAGGGCCGTTTCGCCATCGCCGGTTCGCATCGGAAACAGATGCTTCGTTTCACGCTCCCATTGCCGGCGCACCTCGGTCTGCTGCTCGCGAATGGTCATGATTACGAGCGCGTGGGCGGCATCCTCCTTCAGGAGGGGCTTGGTGTTCCAGCGCTGCACCTTGGATTGGTAGAAGGTCAGAATCATGAAGCGCACGTCGTCAGGGTCTTCCTTTAGGCAATCGAAATCGAGGGCGTGCAGATCGGCGCTGCGCATACCGGTGTAGCGGCCAAGAATGAGAAGGCGCTTCAGGACGGGATCGAGACTGTCGAGCTTCTGGAACATCTGCTCGATAACATCCTCGGGTATGGTGCGCTCCGTCACCTTCAACTGATAGCCACGCCCTCCAGGCCACATACCTTCAACGCGGCGGAGATCGCGCCTGTCCAGCATGAGGTTTGGCCAGCCGCGGTCAGCCAAGTAACAGGAGGCGTAGCGAACGAGATTGCAGACGTCGGCGTACCAGTTCTTGCCGACGCACTTGCGGGTGTTCCCCCAATTCAGGAAGCGCTCCCTGATAAAGGACTCGGTAACGTGCTCGATTTGGGGATCTGCATGCTCTTCGCGTAAGCAGGTTTCAAGCAACTGAAGGCGTGAAATGAACCCGGGCAATGATGTTGGGCGAAGTTCCCGGTGATTGATCTTGCTGAGAATGAAATGGCGAGCGGCATGGCGTAGCCAGTCCAACCGGAATCCATAAAAATGAATGTAGGACTCTCTTCGCGGAGCCTCGGTAATCTCCTCTTCGGGATAGAGATCCCGCATAAGGATAAGATCACGCCGCTCCAGAGGCTTCATCCGCTCACGCAACAGAACCAAGATAAAGGCCAGCTCGTTGGCCGGCATGCTGTTTGGACAGCGGTAATTACGTCGAATGATAACGCGAGAGCCGCTTTCATCACGTGTAATGATTTTCGGAGTATCGATTGTCGTGCTCAACCCAACCTCATTCAGCCAAAGTTCCATAATATTCCGAAGTGGGGAGCTTCCATTCCCCGCTCCAAACTCTATAGGATGTCCATAATCAATCAGCCGGGGCAGGGCAGTGGGATTGGCAGAAAGCTGATGGCAGAAGGCAATGAGCCGAACCGTACGGCAGTGTGGATCACGGGAACGATGCTGGGGCCGGGCTAGTCGCCAAGCAAAGAAAGCCTTCAGTTCGGTCCGAA
>NZ_LGQU01000187.1:0-2634 GCF_003115935.1 Azospirillum sp. TSH20 | reverse complement strand
TATGGCGCGACAATCAGGATGGAGAGCGCGACAATCAGGATGAGACGGTCTGGGGTCGCGGCAGGAGCATGATTGACGCTGCAGTAGGCGGGTTTCAAGGGTCCTGTCGCGGAGCGTCAATCAGGTTGGAGTTGATTGTCGCGCGGGAGGGAGGGCGTCCAGGTCCCCGTTTTCTCTCCAGTGCTGCTCGTCGCCGGTAGCTTTCGACGTTCATCTCGAAGATGGTGGCGTGATGAACCAGCCGGTCGATGGCAGCCAGCGTCATGGCTTGGCTGGGAAAGATCTTGCCCCAGTCGCCGAAGGGCTGGTTTGCCGTGATCAACAAGGAGCGCCGCTCGTACCGAGTGCCAATCAGCTCAAAGATGACGCTGGTTTCCGCTTGATCCTTGGCGACGTAGGCGAAGTCATCGAGGATCAGCAGGTGGTATTTGTCCAGCTTGGCGATCGCCGACTCCAAGCTTAGGTCACGTCGGGCGATCTGCAGCTTCTGCACCAGATCGGTGGTCCGGGCGAACAGCACGCGCCAGCCATTTTCCACCAGGGCGTAGCCGATGGCGGCGGCCAGATGCGACTTGCCCCCGCCGGGTGGCCCGAACAGGATCAAATTGGCGCCTTTCTCCAACCAGCTGTCGCCGGCAACCAGGGCCATCACCTGGGCCTTGCTAACCATGGGCACCGCGTCGAACTCGAAGCTCTCCAGGGTCTTGCCGGGCGGCAGGCGGGCTTCGTCGAGGTGACGCTCGACGCGCCGACGGGCGCGCTCAGCGATCTCATGTTCGGTTAGGGCGGCCAGGAACCGGGCAGCAGGCCAGCCCTCCTTGTCGGCTCGTGCGGCGAAGTCGGGCCAGATCAGCTTGATGGCCGGCAGGCGCAGATCGCCGAGCGCCAGCGACAGGCGGGCGGCGTCGATAGGATCGGCCGCGGTCATGCTGGTTCTCCCGGGCGAACGGTGCCCAGCTCGTCATAGACGCTGAGCGGCACGAGATCGACGGTGACGGTGGTGAGGGCGGCGGTGGGAGCCTGGAAGCGCTCGCGCAAATCCTGCAAGTCAGGCAACCGGCCGGCCGCCAATTCGATCTCCAGGAGTTGGGCCAAAGCGGCTTCGCAGCCCCGTTCGTGGGCCAGCGACAGCAACTCCACCATGGTGGCGCAAGCCCGCCGCTCGTCGCCGGCAGCCAGCAAGGCCTCGAAGGCCCGGGCGTAGGCTTGGCGAGGGAACAGCTGGTCACGGTAGACGAGATTGAGCAGCGCCATCGGCTTGCGCCGCAGGGCGTGGATGACGTGGCGGTAATCCACGACATGGCCATGCTTGCCGTTCCCGCGCGAGCGACCACGCGGCAGGCTCAGCACGTGCGTTCCTCCTAAAAAGCAGTCGAGCCGATCATCGAACAGATGAACCCGCAGGCGATGCCCGATCAGGCGCGAGGGTACCGTGTAGAACACCTTGCGCAGGGTGAAGCCGCCGCTGGAGGTGACACAGACGATGGTTCGTTCGAAGTCGCGGCTTCGGTCGGGGGGCAAGGGTTTGAGGGCATCCCGCTCCACCGCGACTTCCTTCATCCGGCGGGCGTTCTGCTGGCCCACGACCTCGTCGATGAAGCGGCGGTAGGCCGCCAAGTCGGCGAAGTCGCGGCTGCCGCGTAACAGCAGCGCATCCTCCACCGCGCGCTTGAGGTGGCCATGGGGACTTTCGATGCTGCCATTCTCGTGGGCGACACCGCGGTTATTCCGGCTGGCGCTCATGCCGTAGTGGGCGCAGAGCTCTTCGTAGCGGCGAGTGGCATCCTCGGCGGCTTCGCGGTCCAGGTTGCGGAATGCGGCCGACAGGCTGTCGCTGCGATGATCGGCCGGTACACCGCCGAGCGACCAGAGAGCGTTCTGCAGCCCCTCGGCCAGGGCGACAAAGCTTTCCCCGCCCAGCACGACGTGGGCGTGCTCCCATCCGGAATAGGCGAGGCGGAAATGGTAAAGGCGGTGATCGAGCGGCTGCTGGGCGATGGTAACTGCCAGAGCCGCCATGTCAGTGAAATCCGATAGGCCCATCCGGCCGGGTTCGTGATCCTGGCGGAAGATGACGTCCTGATCTGGGCCATTCACCGCTCGCCAGGCACGGATGCGGCGCTCCAGCGTACGGCGAACGCTTTCGCTCAGGTCCGGATGCCGCCGACGGATTTCGGCGAACACGGCGATCGCCCGTAGCCCCGGTGCTGCTTTGAGCATCGGCACCACCTCGCTGTCCCAGAAGTCAGCCAACGGATCGGGTCGGCGTCGCCCCCGTGGTGTCTTCTTGGTCGATGGCGGGCTGGGATCCTGGTCTATGCGATAGGCGGTCGCCGGGCTGAACCCGGCTTTTGCTGCCGCAATCGCGGGGGTGTTGGAGGACCGGTATTTCATGTAGAGCCTCATTTGCTGGTCGGTGATGTGTCGGCCCGGCAAGGTCGGGGTTCCTCATTGGCGTGAAGACCCTCGATCCTGGCTGCGTTCACCGCTTCCGCCAGCAGCGCCTTTCCCAAACAGAAAGACGCCGATGCCGCCGTCGTGCCTCCGGTCGGGCTACGCCCGTCCTCCGACACGACGGCGGCATTCCATTCTCATCCTGATTGTCGCCATTCTCACCGTGATTGTCGGGCCATA
>NZ_LGQU01000154.1:0-2659 GCF_003115935.1 Azospirillum sp. TSH20 | reverse complement strand
CGAGGGCGGTCGTGCCGGTCAGGAGCTCGATCGCGCCGACCGTGACGGTGCTGCCGCCGGTGCCCAGGGTGATGACGTCGGTGCCGACATCGCCAGTCAGGGACTCGATGCCGCTGACCAGCAGGGTGTTGCCCGCGGTGCCCAGCGTGACGACGTCGGTGCCAACACCGCCGGTGATCGTCTCAAGCAGGTTCACCAGCATGGTGGAGCCGGACGTGCCGATCGTGATCACGTCGGTGCCAACACCGCCGGTGATCGTCTCAAGCAGGTTCACCAGCATGGTGGAGCCGGACGTGCCGATCGACACCACGTCGGTGGTGTTGCTGCCCACCAGGGTTTCCAGCAGCGAAACCTGGAGGGTGGAACCGGCAGTCAAGGTAATGAAATCGGTTCCAGCGCTGCCGATCAGAGTCTCAAGCGCCGAAATCGACACCGTGTTACCGGACGTTCCGAGCGTGATGACATCGGTACCAACGTCGCCGATAATTTCTGAGTACGTGTTACCCAATGTTAGGGTCGAACCCGTAGTGACCCCTACGTTGTATGGGGTTCCAGCCATTAGTAATCCCCTTCAGGTTTGGTTCGCCGGCGGATGAACCATTCTTTGAGGTGTGCGTCACACTGGCTGCAGGCAGACAGACTCAGTCCTAGCGCGAACTAACACACCGTGCCCTTGTTATCCGAAGCACCGCGCCTATGGCAATCCGTTTCTACCGAAATGGGTAGGTCGAAGTAGCCTGCACTGCGCGCGCGCCTTGGATGGTGTACCGAACGGTTGAGCGACCCTCCACCAAGCCTTTGCAATGGCTTAGGAAATGTCGGGTATGGCGAAATAGCCACAGGCCGCATGAAGTTGGCGTTACAAACTATTCCGACAGGTCGGGCCTAGAGCTTGGCCGCAGGAAGGAGGCGACGTCCTCGAATCGAGAGCGAGACGACGAAGACTTGCGCGACTTGCATAACTTGACCACCGCTATAAGGCCAAGCCCTGGCTTCGACAATGACGACCTTTCTGTTACAAGTTGATAACACGGACTGTATTTCGTTGATCGCCGCCGCGAGGATGCGCTTGGAGAATTCGGGAACACCCGCTATTCCCTTGCGGCGACAGGCGCCGCCGGACAGCCACCACACGAAGAAACCCAAGGGTTAGGGACGATCGATCGAGCATGGCGACCATTCAGGACGCGCTCGCCGCAGCAGTGCGGCATCATCAGAGCGGCCAGCTGGCCGCAGCAGCGCGGATTTACCGCCGTATCCTGGAGATCGCGCCCGACCAGCCCGACGCCCTGCATCTGCTGGGACTGGTCGCCCGGCGCGCCGGGCAGGGGGAGACTGCGCTCCGCCTGATGGTCCGCGCCCTGCGGATCGATCCGGCCATGGCGGAAACGCGGCTGAACCTGGGCAACCTGCTGCGCGACCAGGGGCATGCGGCCGGGGCGGCGGCGGCCTATCGCCGCGCCATCGCCCTGCGTCCAGACTTCACCGCCGCCTATGAGACTCTGGGTGGGCTGCAACGCGGGCTGGCCCGTCTGGCCGATGCCGAACACGCCTGCCGCCGGGCGGTCAAGCTCGCCCCCGCCGGGGCGGAGGGCCATGCGGGGCTCGCCAACGTCCTGCAGGAGCGCGACGCCCTGCCGGACGCCGTCGCCGCCTATGCCCGCGCCCTTGCCCTCGCCCCCGCCCACATGGCCACCTGCAACAACCTGGGCATCGCGCTGCGCGGTCTGGACAAGACGGGATCCGGAGCGGCGGCGGCGTGGCACCGCCGCGCCGTGGCGCTCGACCCGTATTTCGCCGCTGGCCACAGCAGCCTGGGCCTGGCCTTGCAGGAACAGGGACGGCTGGAGGAGGCGCCCCACGCCCACGCCCGCGCGGTCGCCGTCGACCCGGGCTTCGCCGGCGCCTATGCCAACCACAGCAACGCCCGGCTGAACCAGAACCGGCTGAGTGAGGCGATCGCCGGCTTCCGCCGCGCCGTCGCCATCGACCCGGCCAACCCGGATGCCCGCCGCAATCTCGGCATGGCCCTGCTGGTCGCCGGCCGCTTCGAGGAGGGCTGGCGCGAATACGAATGGCGCTTGCGCTGCAAGGACGCCCCAACCCACGCCGCCATGCCCAAGCCGCGCTGGATGGGTGAGCCGCTGGAGGGGCGCCGCATCCTGCTGCATGGCGAACAGGGATTGGGCGATGCCCTGCAGTTCTGCCGTTACGTCCCCCTGGTGGCGGCGCGCGGCGGCCGGGTGATCTTAGGCTTGCCGGCTCCGCTGGAGCGGGTGATGGCCGGGCTGCCCGGCGTGGAGCGCTTCGTCAGCGGCCAGCTGCCCACCGACGCCTTCGACCTGCATTTGCCGATGCTGAGCCTGGGCGAGGTGTTCGGAACCCAGATGGACACCATCCCGCATCGCGTTCCCTACCTGACGGCGGAACCGGATCTGGTGGCGCGCTGGGGCGAGCGGCTGAAGGGGCTGTCAGGCCTGAAGGTCGGCATCGTCTGGGCGGGATCGCCGACCCACGGCAACGACAAGAACCGCTCCATTGGGCTCGCCCCCTTCGCCCGGCTGGCCGCCATTCCCGGCGTCAGCCTGGTCTCCATCCAGAAAGGCCCGACCGAAGGACAGGCCGCCAACCCGCCCGGTGGCTTTCCCCTGCTGAACCT
>NZ_LGQU01000062.1:0-2677 GCF_003115935.1 Azospirillum sp. TSH20 | reverse complement strand
CCCCGACCCGCCGGCGGGCCTCGCCATGGCGGGTGGTGGCTTCCTCCACCGCAAGCCGCGCCTGTTCCCAGGTCGCCGCCGACCGGTCGACCGCCGCTGCGGCCCCCGCCGCGTCGCCGTTCGCCCGGTCGGCATCGGCCAACAGCGGCCGAAGCGGTTGCAGGCCGCGCAGCCGGGCCGCCGCCTCGCGCCGCTCCTCAGCCTCGACCCAGGCCCGCTCCGCCGCGCCTGCCGCTTCGACCGCCCTGCTCTCAGCCGCCGCGAGCTGCCCGTCGCGCTCATGCCAAGCCAATGCCGCCAGGGCGAGCGCCAGTGCCTGCTCGCCGCACCGCACCGCCTTCGCCGCCTCTTCGGCTTCCGTCTGCAAGGCCGCGCGGTCGTCGTCGCTCAGCACGCCAATGCCGCCGCCTTCCGCCAGTAGCGTGTCGAGCCGCTGCGTCTCCGCTTTCGCTCGTTCATGGGCCGCAAACGACAGGCGAGAATAGATCTCGGTTCCGGTCAGCAGTTCCAGCAATTCGGAGCGGTCCCGCGCCGGCGCCTTCAGAAAGGTGGCGAAATCACCCTGCGCCAGCAGCACGGCACGGCGGAATTGCTCGAAGCTCAGGCCGAGCCGTCGTTCGATCTCCTCCTGCACGCTCTTCTTGCCGTCGCCGAACCGCCGTTCGCCATCCAGGCTGCTCAGCGACATGCTCTGCTGCTGCAAGGCCCCCTGCGCCTTCTGCCGGGCCCGCCGCACTTCCCAGCGCGCGCGATAAGCCTCGCCGTCGATCCCGACGAAATCCACCTCGGCCCAGCCGAATCCGGCTCCCCGCCGCAAGACCGTGCGCACGTCGGTGGTGCGGATGCTGTTGGGATCGCCCTCCAGCCCCAGCATCTCGCCGCGTCCTTCCGGCAGCCGCGGCATGCGGTCGAACAGGGCAAGACACAGGGCGTCGAGAATCGTGCTCTTGCCGGCGCCGGTCGGTCCGGTGATGGCGAACAGCCCGGCCCGCCGCAGCGGCTCGCGGTCGAAATCGATGGAGAAGGTGCCGTCCAGGCTGGTCAGGTTGGCGCCGCGTACCGCGAGAATGCGCATCACATCGTCTCCTGCACGCCGGTCAGCAACTCGTGGAAGGCCGCCATCAGGTCCGGTTCGGGGTCGCCCTCGTGGCTTCGGCGGTAGAGGCGCCGGAACACCTCCTCCGGCTCAAGCGAGGCCAGATCGACCGGCGGCGCGCTGTCTGCCAGCGTCTGGCCGCTGCCGGTCAGCCGCACCCCCAGCTTCAGCAGACGCACCGGCCGGCCGGCCAGCGCCGCCTCGACCTCGTCGCGCAGGGCGGGGCGCGGCTCCGGCAGGGTGACCGTCACCTCCAGGAAGGGCCAGGCATCGCGCGGCAGGGCATTGTCCAGTTCGAGCCGCTTCAGCCTGTCCAATGCCGCGTCCGGGCTGGGCTCACTGATGCGGTGGATCGGCACATGGCGCGGCACGCGCAGGGCCTCATGGCCGACCAACTGGCCGCTCGCGAACTCGGCCAGCATCACCTGATGAGGATAGGGCTCCTCGTCCAGCGCCAGCGGAATCGGCGAGCCGCTGTAGCGCACCGTCTCGCGCCCGCCGACCGCCTGCGCCCGGTGCAGGTGGCCCAGTGCGACGTAGGCGGCGTCTTCGGGGAAGATGTCGACCGGCAGGGCATGCAGGTTGCCGCCCAGGATCTTGCGCTCGCTCAGTTCCGACAGGGCGCCGCCGCGCATATAGCAGTGTCCGGTCAGGATCAGCGCTTCTCCCCGTCTGCAGCGCTCCCGCCCACCGGTC
The DNA here is from genome assembly GCF_003115935.1 of Azospirillum sp. TSH20. Classification (NCBI taxonomy): domain Bacteria; kingdom Pseudomonadati; phylum Pseudomonadota; class Alphaproteobacteria; order Rhodospirillales; family Azospirillaceae; genus Azospirillum; species Azospirillum sp. TSH20. The sequence continues at coordinate 885 of NZ_LGQU01000062.1, read as the reverse complement.
CAGGCCTGGGTATAGAGCCGCCGCACACCCTCGATCAGTGGATCGGTGTCTTCAGCGTCCTCGACCGCAGGAAGGTCGGATGGTCGCAGATAGGGCATGGCGACGCAGCGCGCCGCAATGGTCCCATCGGCATCGCGTAACGGCACGATCAGGGGGGACGGGTCGAACATCCCATCGGCCGAGGAGGGCAGGGTGCCGATCACCCGCACGCCCATCTCGGTCATCAGTGGTGACGGAGCCTCCAGCCGGCTGGCGCTGTCGTGGTTGCCGGCGACCACCACAATGTCCAGCCGTGGATGCAGAGCCTTCACCCGCGCGACGAACCGGTAGAAGAGTGCCAGTGCCGGGATCGGCGGATTCTGCCCATCGAAGACATCGCCGGCGATCACCAGCGCATCCACCCGATGCTCGCCGATGCGGTCGATCAGCCAGTCAAGGAAGCAGGCATGCTCGGCATCGCGGGGGATGCCGTGCAGCGTCTGGCCGAGATGCCAGTCGGCGGTATGGAGAAGACGGAAGCTCCGCATGGTCCTGCGCTCGCAACGAAACGATGCGTCACTCTACGGACCGCGCTTCCGTCGGGGTTTACGAAAAAATGACGAGGCGACGAAAAAAGCGCTTGCGTGGTTTGGGGGAGGGCGCCTATAACCCGCTCCACCGACGGCGGGGCACTGAACGACAGTGCGGCGCCGGCGGAGAAACGGAAGAGAAAACAGCAGCTTAGCGGTTTTTATCTTCCGGCTTCGACCGAAATTCTCCGGTCACTCTGGTCCGATCCTCTGAAGAGGGGATGCGGCGGATTGGCCGGTGCGGCATGTTTCAGTGCTGCGGGTTCTTTGACAAGTTTATACCGTGTTGTGAGAAGGGATGCGCAGGCGGCGGCAG
>NZ_LGQU01000172.1:0-2682 GCF_003115935.1 Azospirillum sp. TSH20 | reverse complement strand
TGCTGCGCGCGACACCGAGCTGGGCTGCGATCTGGCGATCGCTGGTCGGCAGCAGGCTGCCGAACTTCAGGCGAAACAATTCACGGATCTGCCGCATGGAAAGCCTCAAGGCTGGCATCCGCTCCTCCTGTCGGTTGGATCAGGAGGCGGTGCTTGATGGAAGCTCTCCTCGCGGGGAAGACGCCATCATCATGCCGACGATGGTGCCGGCCGCGTTCACAGCGGAAGGGTGGCCGGTTTCATGTCGGAATGGTGGCCGCCTTCAAATTGGAATGCCGGCCGGCTTGCGATCGGAATACTGGCCGCTTTGGCGTCGGAAACCGTGGCCGCTTTCAGTCGGAATCTGCACCGGACGGCCGTGGCGCCAGACCGAGGGTTTGCTGGGCTCGCTCATGCGCCGGTTCGGCCTAGACCTCCCGGTTCCCGATCATACGACGTTTTCCCGGCGCAGTACCAATCTGGCTGTCGCGTCGGCCCTGGCCAGGACGGACGGGCCGGTCACCGTGGTCATCGACTCCACCGGGCTGAAGGTGTTCGGCCGGGGCGAGTGGCACCTGGAAAAGCATGGAGGCCAGGCGCGCCGGAGCTGGAGAAAGCTGCACCTGGCCGTCGATCCCGCCACTGGCGAGATCCTCGCCTCGGCGTTGACGGGCAACGAGGAGGGAGACGCTTCGCTGGTTGTCCGTTGCTCGACCAGGTCACGGGCCCGATCAGCGCGGTCCTGGCGGACGGCGCCTACGACGGCGAGCCCGTCTATCGTGCTGTCGCCGAGCGTGCGCCGGACGCCGAGGTGATCATCCCGCCGCGCGCGACCGCCGTGGTGAGCGACACCGCCCAGAGCGCGCCAACCCGGCGCGACCGCCACATCCAGACGATCAAAGAGCGTGGTCGGCTGGGTTGGCAGCGGGCCGTCCAGTACGGCAGAAGATCGTTGGTCGAGGTGGCGATGCTCAGGTACAAGGTCCTCATCGGACGCAGCCTGCGCGCCCGGACTCTGCCCGCACAAAGAGCCGAGGCCAAGGCCGCCTGCGCCGTCATCAATCGGATGACCAGCCTCGGCAGGCCGACCTCCCGGAAGGTCGCCTGATCACCATCGCCTCTGGGCAAAATCCGTCCTCAGGCCGAGTTCTGCACCAAAGTCGCTGATAACCCCAAGATCGTAGAAGTCTTTGAGTCGCCCGTTGATGTCGCCCAAGGAAATGATGGCTTCAAGTTTTTCTGCGATGACCGTCTCAGGCGGATAGGAGAGCACGCGCGGCGCGGGCTGGTTCAGAAGCGTAGGGAAGTGGATTTCCTGAGTGCCGGGCGTGATGGCATCACCGAAGCCGATATCGACCTGGATCGGAAAGCGTGCTCCGGAGATTGTTGCGTTTGTCGTGACGCGCACGCCATCGTACTCGTCCTCGGGGCGTATGCGCGTTGCCTCAATGGCCGTCAGGTCAAACTGGACGCCGTCGTCGGCGGGGAGAGACAGGATGCTCTGGAAGGCTTTCTTCATCTCATCGGTGTCACTGCTACCGAAGGAAAGGAAATCGGCGTCCCGGGTGGGACGAGCCGTATCCGCCTGCCACGCCAGGAAAAGCAGGCCACCTTTCAGGATAAGGCGGTCCCTGTGCTCGGAAATGCTGATGCGGTAAAGCAAGCGTTCCAGACTGACTGCGTGCAGATCTGTTGAAAGTCGGCAGCGCGGACTTTGGCCACGTTGAGCAGCTTCTGCCGCACTGAGGCAGCGATGTTTCTGGGGGGCTTAATCGTCACTGATGCAGGCCTCGAGATACGGGCGAACAATCTTCGCAACCCTCAATTCAGAGGCGTGGTCGAGAATCTCTTGGGGCTTGGCTTTGCGCTTTCTCAAACCCAACTGCATTCCCTCGATTGCCACATCGACGCCCACCAGCGAACGAAACTTGAAGCAATCGGCGACGGTCTTGGCTGGTGAGAAGATCGGCACCAGTACCCCTTCGATCTTATGGTGTTCCACTCCGGCGCTGATCGCCGCCCTTGCCATGTGGACGGTTTTGACGGGGGGATAGGCGAACTGCGGTCGCCAAGTCCCTTGCGGCAGAGCAAGCCAAACGCGCGATGGCATCTGCAAGGTCAAGCCATGATACACGAGGGCGGAAATGAGACAGATAACGCCTTTGGGAACCAGCCTTGCCACTTCAGCGAGGCTGTGCGCGGCGTCGAAGTCGGTGTCCGGCAACTGGTAGAGACCTCGAGCGAGTTGGACCACGTCGCCATTTTCGACCATCCGCATCAGTGTTGAAGGGGGCACTCCAAGCGCCCTGATGTCACGGGATCGTGCAATTCCATGCTCCCGCAGAAAGGCAACAACCTGCTCCCGCCTGGTGGAGCCCATGGTACGAACCCTCAGTAGTTCTAAACAAGTGTATAGGATTTGTACCAGATGGGAAGACCTCAAAACGGTGACCCGGTCCTCAGCTTGGTTCTTGTCAACCGACGTAAGCCGCAGGATGGGAGGCGCGTAACCAAGGTTCAAATCAGGCCGGATTGATGGGAGCAATCAGCTCCGGCCGATCGTTCCGGACGTTTCCGACATCGCGGTGGACGGGCCACAGGCGTGTCTGGTCCGCCGGGGGCATTGTCACATCAACGATGGTGGCCTGTCGGTCGTGACGGTAACCTCGCGGGATGCCGCCGCTCTCGTATGCCCGCCACCAC
>NZ_LGQU01000095.1:0-2691 GCF_003115935.1 Azospirillum sp. TSH20 | reverse complement strand
ACATCGGCCAACACACTGCGTCAGCCAATTCCGCTGAGATCCAATGGATTCGGGTAACCGCACCGCATCATCCATGGCTGGGGCGGGTTGTACGGGTTATACGGCGGCTGCGACGCGACGCCGGCACGGATCTGGTCGTTGAAGGAGAGGACGGCCACCGGCAGATGATGCCGCTGGCGTGGACCGAAGCTGCCCGTGTTGAGGAGCCTGTCATGCCGGTCCTGCGCTTCACGCCTGGAAGCCTGCGTGCCCTCGTCCGGCTGGTCGAAGCCTGCCGCACATCCCCGCCCGCGGAGGCTCGCCATGCCAACCCCGACCCCGATCCTGTGGAGCATTCTACCGCTGGAGGCGCAGAGGCCGATGATCGCGCTGTGGAGCGACTTGCTGCGGCGCCGGCTGACGGGCCGGATGGCCCACAAGGAGACGCTCCATGATCCTCTCGCCCAAGATCGAACCCCGTCATCAGCAGTTGCAGGCGATCGTCTACATCCGCCAGTCCACGCCCAAGCAGGTACAGTGCAACCAGGAGAGCACCCGCCGCCAATACCAGTTGGCTGAACGCGCACGGATGATGGGCTGGTCGCCATCCCAAATCCGGGTCATTGACGAGGATCTTGGCCTCTCCGGTGCGAGCAGTCGCCAACGGACGGGCTTCCAAAAGCTGGTCGCCGTCATCGGTTTGGGCGAGGTGGGCATCATCCTCGTTACCGAAGTGTCGCGCCTGTCCCGGCGCAACAGCGATTGGCACCGCGTCATCGAACTGTGCGGGGTTTTCCGCACTCTCATTGCTGACGAGGACGGCGTCTATGACGCGCGGGATCCCAACGATCTCCTCTTGTTGGGCGTCAAGGGCACGCTATTCGCCGCCGAACTGCACATTCTGCGTGGCCGGATGCGCGGCAACCTGCTGAACAAGGCGCGCCGTGGTGAACTCGCGCTGCGCCTGCCGGTCGGCTTCCGGCGCCGCCCCGACGGAGTGGTGGTGCAGGACCCGGATGATGCCGTGCGTCTGGCCATCGCCACGGTGTTCGAGCGCTTCACTGTGCTGCGCAACGCCAGAGCCGTACAGCGCCACTTTTTGGAGAACCGGCTGTCCTTGCCGCGATGCGCTCAGACCGGGGCCTCCGCCGGCACCATCACGTGGGTGCGGCCGACCTACCAAATGATCCAGCAGATCCTCACCAACCCAGCTTACGCCGGCGTCTTTGTCTATGGTCGGCGGCGGCGCCAAGCCGTGCCAGGAGACCCGCCGACGGTAATCGACCACCGGATCGGCGTGACGGAGTGGGACATCGTGGTGCCCGACGTCTACCCCGGCTACCTGACCTACGATGCCTACCTCGCCAACCGTCAGGCGCTGCAGGAGAACCTCTACAACTTCGCCCATAAGGGCTGCGGCGCACCGCGCGAAGGGATTGCTTTGCTCACCGGGCTGGTCGTTTGTGGCCGCTGCGGTCGCCGGATGGCCGTCAACTACGGCTCCGTGTATCACAGCTATCATTGCCGCCGGGCCCAGGTCGATTACGGCGAGCGGCAATGCCAGTCCTGTCCGGTGGGGCTGCTGGACAGCATCGTCACTGCCGCTTTCCTGGAAGCGGTGGCGCCGGCTGGCCTTGAGGCCACCCTGGCGGCCCTGGAAATGCTGGAGCACGAGCGAGAGGTCATCAATCGGCACTGGCAGCTGCGCCTGGAACGCGCCCGGTATGAGGTGGCCTTGGCCCAACGTCAATACGATGCTGTCGATCCTGACAACCGCTTGGTAGCTCGGGAATTGGAACGGCGTTGGAACGCAGCGTTGCTCGCGTTGGAGACACTCGACAGCGAATACGCCTTGATGCAGCGAACCGATCTGATGCCGCTGACCGCTGCCGAGCGGGAGGAGGTGCGTCGGATTGCCGCCGACCTGCCTAGTTTGTGGCGGGCGGACACGACCACGGCCGTCGATCGCAAGCGGCTTCTGCGTCTGGCGGTTACCGCCGTCACCGTGACAGTCGACCGCATCGCACGGCGTGTCGATGTGGTTCTTCTATGGACGGGCGGCGCCACCTCGACGCACTCGGTGCCCCTGCCGCCGATCGGCCTGCACTCCACGACCGACGCCGCGGTGATCGACCGCATTCGGGAGCTGTCCGCCCGGTTGCCCGACCATGCGGTTGCCAGCGAGCTCAACGCACTGGGTCTGCGCACCAGAACCGGAAAGGAGTGGACCTACGAGCGCGTCTTTTCCATGCGCAAGCAGTACGGCCTTGCAACCGGCTGTCCCATTCGGACCGGCTCGCTGCAGCCTCGGGCGGATGGGCGCCTGTCCGCCAAGGCGGTAGCCAAGCGGCTGGGCATCACGTCATCGCTGGTGCAAATCTGGGTACAGCATGGGATCCTCACCTGCGACCAGCGCTGTCCTTATTCCAAGCAGTGGATCCAGCTGACGGACGCGGACATCGCCCGGCTCGATGGCTCCGCCGAGGTCAGCGGGCTTCCAACCCTCACCGAGGTCGCCGAGGACATGGGAGTGGAGCGTGATGCCGTCTGGGCGCGCGTTCGGCGCGGCGACTACATCGCCTTCCGAACCACACGCGGCTGTGGCCAGTGGGAGTGGCGCCTGAAGGCGCGCTCAGCCACAGAGGAGGTCGCTCCATCGAACACCGTTGGAGGAAACCGAGATGGAACAGAGCAGTATGGATAACGATGTAG
>NZ_LGQU01000170.1:0-2825 GCF_003115935.1 Azospirillum sp. TSH20 | reverse complement strand
CAACAGGGTCTTGAGGCGGCAATTGAAGACCTTCCGGACCTTCTGCTGACCGACATGCGGATGCCAATGATGGCGGGGGCCGAACTGAGAACATGTTTGTAGACGTCATGCGCCGACGGCCTGAGGCGTGAGCCGCTTCAAGCGCCTGGAGAGGACCGAGATGAAGGCAATCTCGACGAAAGCGACGAGGTGCCCCTTCGTCCGCTCGACGATGGTGTTCAATCGGCGGTAGCGGGACAGCCATCCGAAAGACCGCTCCACCACCCAAGCGATTCCGGTGGGGATGAACACCCCGTCGCGGCCGCGGGCAATTGGCTGGACAGTGATGCCGAGCCGTTCCGCGGCTTTGGCCAGGCGCTCACTGGAGTTGCCCCGGCTCGGTGGACGGGTTGGGGCTTGTTTTACTCCGTGGGGCTGGGTCTCCTTTCGTAGTCGATCGGTGACAGATAGCCCAGGGCGGAGTGCCGTCGGCGGGGATTGTACCATCCTTCGATGAAGGTGAAGACGGCGATGCGCGCTTCAGCATGCGAGCGGAACCGCCGGCGGTCGAGCAGTTCGCATTCGAGCGTCGCGAAGAAGCTCTCCACCTCCCGGCCCTGGAACCTCTGAAGCGCCATTTTGGTTGGTCGATTCACCCCGGGTGGGGCCAGCGGCCTTGCTGGCCCTGGTCCGCTGGGTTGGTGAGCATCGTGATGAGCCCCGACGCGCAACCACCCCTGATGATCTGGCGCCGCTTGCCGATGGAGCGGCGGCGCAAACTGGCCGTGCTGATTGGCCGCTTGGCCCGCCGACACCTGGAGGCCAGTCCGGGAACGGAGGAGGACAGCGATGACCGGCCCCATCCCAGCCCCGAGCGAGAAGATCCAGGGCGCCCACCGTGACCGTTTGGCCGTCGTCTACGTCCGCCAATCCACGCTTCAGCAGATCGAGCATCATCAGGAATCGACCCGTCTTCAATACGCTCTGGTCGAGCGCGCCCTCGCCCTCGGCTGGCCACGGGAGCGGATCGTGATCATCGACGAGGATCTCGGCCGCTCCGCCGCCTCGGCCACCGGGCGCCCCGGCTTTCAGCGGCTGGTCGCCGACGTCGGTCTGGGCCGTGTGGGGTTGGTCCTCGGGATGGAGATGTCGCGTTTGGCCCGCTCGTGCTGCGACTGGTACCAGTTGCTCGAGATCTGCGGCGTGCGGCGGACGCTTCTGGCTGATCGTGATGGCGTCTACGACCCGGGTATCTTCAACGATCGCCTCCTGCTCGGCCTGAAGGGCACCATGTCGGAGGCCGAGTTGCATCTGCTCAAGAGCCGCATGCTGGCCGGGCGTTTGGCCAAGGCGCAACGGGGCGAAATCGTCACCAACCTGCCGCGCGGCTATCTCCGCCGGCCCTCGGGAGAGATCGTCTTCGATCCCGATGAGCAGGTTCAGACGACAGTTCGCCTGGTCTTCGACCTCTTCGACCGACACGGCTCGGTCCACCGGGTGCTTGGTTATTTCGTTGCTCACGATCTCACGCTGCCGCGCCGCCTGCGCGCCGGCCCGGCCAAGGGCGAGTTGGAATGGCGGCGGCCCAGCCGCACCACCTTGCAGGACATGCTGCACAACCCAGGCTACGCGGGCGCCTATGTCTATGGCCGTCATCCTCACCAAGCCGGAGCAGGGGTTCCCGAGCGTTGGACGGTGCTGATCAAAGACCATTGGCCAGCCTATATCACCTGGGAAACCTTCGAGAGGAACCAGACGCAGATGGCGGCGAATCGCAATCCGGCGGCTGGCGTCGCCCGTGGTGGCCCGGCGTTGCTGGCCGGGCTGGTGTTTTGTGGGCGATGCGGCCAGCGGATGGCCACCGAATATCATGATCAGGGCCGCTTCCGCCGCTATCGCTGCAGCCAGGGAGCGATCCGCTTCGCCGCCCCTTCCTGCCAATCGCTGGGCGGGCGTGAATTGGAGGCGTTGGTTGGCGCGTTGATCTTGCGGGCTCTCGAACCGGCGGCGCTGGAGGTCAGCCTGCAATGGGCGGAGGACCTGGAACTGGAACGCCAACACCTCCATCGCCAATGGCGTCAGCGCGTGGAGCGCGCCCATTACGAAGCGGATCGGGCGCGGCGTGAGTATCGCGCGGTCGAGCCCGAGAACCGCTTGGTCGCCCGCGCTTTGGAACGCGCATGGGAGGAGGCCCTGGCGGCGGAAATCCGGGTCCAGGGGGATCACGACCGCTTCCTCGCCCAGCAGCCGATGCCGCTGAGCGCGGCGGAGCGCGAGGCGATCCGGCGCTTGGCCGACGACATTCCCACCCTGTGGCGGGCGGCCACGACGACGGATGCCGACCGCCAGACCATCGCCCGCCTCCTGCTGGACAAGGTCGTGGTGACTGTGGCCGGCGCGACGGAGGCGGTCACGGTGGACTGCCACTGGGCCGGTGGTGTTCATACTCAGCACCCCTTGCGGCGTGCCGTCCGGCGCCGCGACCAACTCAGCACCTTTCCGGCCCTGATGGAGCGCATCCAGGCGCTGAACGCCGACGGCCACAAGGCTCCAGCCATCGCGGCGATGCTCAACACCGAAGGCTGGCATCCGCCCAAGCGGCGCGAAACCTTCACCGACGTCATGGTGCGCGACCTGCTGCACCGCCACGGCGTGCCGGTGAGGGCCTATCCCCGACCGTCCGCTCGGGTCGAGCGACTGGGACCGGATGAGCGGACGTTGCCGGAACTGGCGGCCCGCCTGGAGATCCCTGCCAACACTGTGCATCGGCGTGGAACAGTAGGCCAGTTTCGGGGGTGATCGGCGTCCAAAACCCAGCCACCTCCTGATCTGGCAGACTTCCACCC
>NZ_LGQU01000156.1:0-2879 GCF_003115935.1 Azospirillum sp. TSH20 | reverse complement strand
AGCTCTCGCACAAAGCTTCGCTTTGTGCTGACGCGGCAGGCGGACCGCAGGTCCGCTGAGAGCGGGGGAGGTTAGGTGGGGGTCTAACTTTGGCCCCTTCAAACCCCCTCGACCTCCTCCATCGCCACGCCCAGCGCCGTCCCCGCCACCGACTGCACCGTCACCCGGCTGCGCCCGCCGCCCAGCGGCATCACGCGGATCTGCGTGCCGATTCGCTCGACCATCGCCGGAACGTGGCTGATGACGCCGACCTGACGGCCGCCGGCCTGCAGAGCCTCCAGGCAGGACAGCGCCACGTCCAGACTGTCGGGGTCGAGCGTGCCGAACCCCTCGTCGATGAACAGCGTGCCGATCCCGCCGGAGGTCCCCGCCGCCATTGCCGACAGGCCTAGCGCCAGGGCTAGCGACACCAGGAACAACTCGCCGCCGGACAGGCTGTGCACGCCGCGCCGCTCGTCGCCCATCTCGCGGTCGACCACCTGGATTTCCAGATCGGCCCCCGCCACCCGCTCCAGCCGATAGCGGCGGGCGAGATCCTCCAGATGCCGATTTGCGTGGGTCAGCAGCAGGTCCAGGCTCAAGCTCTGGGCGAAGTTGCGCATCTTCTGACCGTTCGCCGAGCCGATCAGCTGTGCCATCTTGCCCCACAGCGCACAGCGCGCCTGCTGCGCCTCGATCGCCACCCGCAGCCCGGCCAGCCGTTGCCGGTTGGCATCATCGGCCTCCAGCCGTCCACGCGCCGAGCCCAGCCGGTCGCGGTCCCGTTCCAGAACCGCGCGGGTGCTCTCGGCCGCGGCGGCAGCGTCTTCGGCGCTCAGCGCCGGCCCCCCCGCGGCATGGTGATCGGCGCGCTGCCGCCGGCGCTCGGCCACCACCAGCGCCGCGTCGCCGCGCGCCCGCTCCAGCACCGCCAATGCCAGCTCTTCCGCCTCCAGCTCGCTTTCGGCCGCCGCCAGCAATCGGCGAACCTCGTCCAACCCGGCGCCACGCTCCGCCGCCGCGCGCTCCAGCCGCTCGCCGGCCGCCCGTGCCTTGTCGGCACACTGCCGCGCCGCCTCGCCCCGGGTCTCGCGCTCACGCTCCGCCGCCGACAGCCGTGCGACGGCGTCCTGCCGTGCGAAAGTGGCTTTTTCCACCAGGGCTTCGGCCTCGTGCCGCTCCCCGGCCAATGCCCGTCGCACCACCGCCACCGGCCGGCCACCCAGAAGAGCACTTCGCGTCGCCCGCGCCTCCGCCAGCCGGCCGGCGAGACCGTTAGCCCGCTTGCGCGCCTCCTCCTCGGCCCGCAGCGCGGCGTCCGACTCCGCCGTCTGTACCGCGAGTTCGCCGGTGGCCCGTTCCACCTCGCGTGTGGCACGGGCCAACGCGCCGGTCTTTTCGCGGCACTCGGCAACCCGCGACGCCAGTCCGGCCCGATACCCGTCCGCTTCCCGTTCCAGCCGTGCCCGCCAGTCGGCTTCCCCGGCCAATCCCTCATCCAACTCCGCCAGGGCAGCATCCCGATCTGCCTTTGCCCGGTCCAGCGCCGCCACCGCCAGCGCCAAAGCCTGCCGTCCGTCGGCCAGCCGATGCCGGTTCGCCTCGCACTCCGCCGCCAGCCCAGCCGCCGCGGTCTCGAGCCGCCGATGGTCCTGTTGAGCGGCATCCACCCGCCTGCGGTGGTCGAGCGCCCGTTCCTCGTCGGCCGCAATGGCCGCCAGCCGCCGGTCGGCCTCCTCGACCGCGTTGCGGATGTCGACCAGCGCTCCGCCCTCTGCCTCCCAACCGGCAGCCGTCGCCTGTTCCGCCCAGCGCAGTTCCAGCCCCTCGGCTTCCCGCACCATGGCGGCCAGCCGGGCCGTCAGTCCCTCGGCGCCCTTGCGCGCAGCCCCTTCCGCCGCCTCCAGCGCGGCATGGCGGGCGACTGTCGCGGCAAGCGCCTCGCGCAATTCGGCAAGGCGCTTTTCCTGATCCCGCGTCACCCGGCCGAGCGGCGTCGCCCCGGCCTCCGCCCAGGGATGCTCGGCCGATCCGCAGACCGGGCAGGGCTCTCCCTCCTCCAGCCGCCCGCGCAGGCTTTCCACATCCTCGCGCTGGGCCAGCATCAGCCGTTGCAGCGTGTGCTCAGCCTCCTCGACCGCCGCCTGCTGCCCGGTTTGATGGTCGGCAAGCTCCCGCGCCGCCGTCCCGTCGCGCTCCGCCTCAGCCAGCAGCCGAAGCCGCTCACCCTCCGCCACTTCGCGCTCGACGGCCAGCCGCTGCCGAGCTTCGCCGGTGGCGAGCAGCGCCAGCAGCCGGTCCCGCCGCAGCCCCGCCGTTGCCCGCGCCTGCCGCGCCTCCTCCAGCGACGGAACCGCTTCACCCCGAAGGCTTTCCAGCGCCCGCTCCGCCGCCTGACAGCGCGCGCGCGCCTCCGCCAGCCGGGCGTCCGCCGCCTCGGCGGTGGCGGCGGACGCCGCAAGCTCCCGCTCCAGCCGCCCGCGCTCCCGCGCCGCCGTCTCGCCGGTGCGGGTGTCGGTGATGGCGCGAGCCAGCAGCCGGTCCCACCGCTCCCACTGCGCGGCCATCGCGGCGATGCCGGCCTGTTCCCGCAGCCAGACCTCCAGCCGCGCCACGTCGTTCCGCGCCGCCGACAGCATGGTTTCGATGTCGCGTACCGCCTTCCCTGCCGCCCCGACGCGCTGCGTCGCCACCTTCGCCGCGGCCTCGGCAGTCTCCTGCTCGCCGGACAGCATCGCGATCCGTCCATCCAGATCGGCCGCGCATTCAAGATCGGGTTCGGCCTTCATCTCGGCCGTGCGGGCGTCCTCGAACCGCCGGCGGGCCTCGCCATGGCGGGTGGTGGCTTCCTCCACCGCAAGCCGCGCCTGTTCCCAGGTCGCCGCCGACCGGTCGACCGC